>JAHJLU010000305.1 GCA_018821745.1 Myxococcota bacterium
CGATCTAAAAACAGGGGGAGGACGTTTCTTTTCATCGGGGGTAATCTCCTTGGAACGGGATCGGGGGGAAACCAGCAGTTCCATATCACCACTTGCTGAACTGTGCAATTGTCACAGGGAAAAGAATCGCCCCGAGGCGCATTTTTCAGCGCCCCGGGGCAAATTGAAAAACAATATAGAGAGGAGAGATCTACCAGTTCTCTGCCAGAACCTCAAAATGGGCCTGGGGATGGGCACAGGCGGGACACATGGCGGGGGCGACTTTGGCTTCTACAACATAACCGCAGTTTCTGCAGCGCCACATCACTGCCTCATCCTTGGAGAAGACGGTCCCGTCCTCAATATTTTTCAGAAGTCCAAGATAGCGTTTTTCGTGCTGTTTTTCCGCTATACTTATCATCTCGTAGACCTTGGCGACCGCCTCAAAGCCTTCTTCGCGGGCCTTGGCGGCAAAAGCGGGATAGAGCTCTTCCCACTCTTCGTGTTCGCCCATGGCCGCACCCTTGAGATTCTCAAGGGTTGTACCGATAGCGCCTGCGGGGTACATGGCGGTGATCTCCACGCCGCCGCCCTCGAGGAATTTAAAGAAACGCTTGGCATGTTCCTTCTCCTGATCGGCTGTTTCCTCAAATACATCTGCAATCTGCACATACCCTTCTTTTCTCGCCACGGAGGCAAAATAGGTGTAGCGGTTGCGAGCCTGGGACTCACCGGCAAAGGATTTCAACAGGTTTTTTTCGGTCTCGGTGCCTTTAATCTGGGGCATCTTTCACTCCTTGTTTCAATGGTTTTGCCCATTATGGGCGGTTATGGGTACTTTATGGGAACACTGGGAGCAAAGCCCCCTGATTTCAACATGGATTGATTTTACTGAGCCAATATCCCGTGACAGACTGCCGAGGATCCCCTCCTCGGCTTCATTGAGAAAGCAGTCAACAATTTCGCCACACTCCAGGCAGATAAAGTGGTGATGGCCCGGCCCCATGGAATCAAACCGGGCGCCTCCACGGGGGTGATTCAGGCGCCGCACCAGTCCAAGCTCTTCGAGTGTGGTCAGGGTTCTGTAGACCGTATCCAGGGAAATTGAGGGCATGATCCGCTTGACCTTCTCAAAAATCTTCTCCGCGCCGGGATGGCTCCTGCTCCTGACCACCTCCTGGAAAATCTCTGCGCGCTGCTGGGTCATGCGAAGACCCTTCTCCCGGAACAACCGGGCCAGATCCTCGGCACTGCATTCGCCCATGGGAGTGAAGAGGGAGTCCTCCCTCTGATATTGCAGATGAGATTGTGCAGAGTCGATATTGTTTGCTTCCATTAATCAAATCATTTTTCAGGTGTGTACCGTATTTAAACCCTGTTTACTCCGGGTACACACTAAACAGGGGCTAATCAGAATGATTCTTATTAACCACAGTTACAGGAGGAATTCAAGAAAAAAGTCATGAGGTCGTTGTAAAATATTGGTGTTTTGCTATGTTCTCGCCAGTGGATATGTTGAAATTCAACGTTTTTATTCCAAGGATTCCCATGAGAACCATTTTTCCCGTCCTTTTCATTTCTGTGCTCTTCACGCCCCTGGGGTGTGGTAAAAAAAATGAGGACCCGGTGACGTCCAGACAGTCTCCCGGTGCGTCCGGACTGACCCCTCCCCTGGTAGTAAAGAATCAGACACTGCGCATTCTCCAGGCCACCGTGAACCTCCGGCACACACGGGTTGAAAACTCCTTTGATTTTACAATCCCCGGGTCCAGAGCCGCCTTTGATGCACTCTATATTGCCTTTCAAAAAACGGTCGGGGCGCGTTTTCCAAAAGAGTCCATCATTAAATTCTGGAAGCGGGACGGGAGTTTTGGTGTCCTGTTCAATAAAGAGAAGTGGTCGGAAAACATCCGCTGCAATATCCACCGGAGCGATCACCGGGGAGTGGAAGCTGTGTCCCATCGACTGATCCTGCAAAACCCTGCGCTGGGCATTGATTTTCGTTTCTTCTTCCAGCCACAGGATCCCAAACAGGACACAATCTTCCAGGAGATTGTCCGCTCTCTGGCTAAATAGTTTTTTGTTTTATTTAATCGACGGGCAGGCAGGTTTCCACGGCAACACACTGGTAACACTGGTCAACGATGACGGCGGTGTTTCCTTCGCCACAATCGGGGCGCATGGTATTACACAGGGCGATGGGTTCCGTCTCGCAGCCGTGGGAGACGCAGCCCGCCACACAGTCACCCAGGAGGGGGGCCGAAGAGGTGGCACAGGAGTCGCAATACTCCAGGTGGTTGCAGTCCAGATCGTTCTCACAGCCGGCTGTCCCCCATGGCTCGCAACTGACGGGATTGACACAGGCATAACAGTCATCCTGGTAGGCCAGGATCTCGTAGTCTTCACAGACAGGCTCCACCATCTCACAGATGGGGTTGGTCCCGTCATCGCAGGTGGAGTCGCGGACCACGTCGCAGGTATAAATTTCAACACAGACCCAGCAGCCATCCTGCACAATCGCCGTGTTCCCCGGGGAACATTCGGGTCTGCCCTGATCACAGATCAGTGCCTCCCAGGTGGCGCAGGTGTGGTCAACGCAAGCGGCGACGCAGTTATCACATTCGGGGCATGAGCTGGAGGCACACATATCACAATATTGATTCTCCACACAGTCGCCGTCCAGCACACAGGTAGGCATCCCCCAGGGAGCGCAGGTCGAGGGATTCACACAGATCCAGCACTCATCCTGTATGGCAAGGATTTCATCCTCGTCGCACTGGGGCTGGATCATGTCGCACTGGGCCTCTGTGCCATCATCACAGACGGGGTTGTGGTTGTTCACATTGTTTGTGTTGTTAACATTATTAATATTGTTAGTATTATTAATATTATTAACATTATTAGAGTTATTGGAGTTATTTACCGTCGTGTCGTCGTCGCAGGCGGACAGCAATACAAATAACAGCAGCATCAGGCTCAGGGCGGTCGTTTTCATGGTTCCTTCTCCTTGGGTTGTTCTTCTCCCATATTTTATTGCACCAATATAAACTAAAGCAAATTATTTTTCGCTTTTTTGCGTGGCACCGGCAGCGATTGGACCCGGTGACACGTTCTGACCGGATAATCATCCTCCCCTTTTCATTTTCACCCCGGGAGCGGATTCAGCTTTTCATCGCGCTCCCGATGACGTAAAAAAGGAAACCCAGAAGTTCAAGGAGCCCGAGATGTTTACCTACGAAAAACCCGACAACCTGGTCTCATCCTTCGAAAATACCCGGAAAACCCATCCAAAGAATCCCTTCATCGGCAAGAAGGATCCCACGGGAGAATACCGTTGGGAGACCTATGATGAACTGGGGAAGCGGATCGATAATCTGCGCGCCGGCCTGGCAGGGCTGGGGGTCGTCCCCGAGGACACCGTAGGGATTATCTCCAATAACCGCTCCGAGTGGCTGATCACCGCTCTGGCAGCCTATGGACGCAGGGCTTCCTTCGTCCCCATGTACGAGTTGGAGCTGGAGAAACTGTGGCATTACATCATTAAGGATGCACGGGTGAAGATCCTCATTGTCTCCACAAAGGCAATCTTCGAGATCGTCTCCCCCTTCCTGATAACCGTGGAGACCCTGGAGCGCATCTTCGTTATCGATGACGACTCCCCCGACTCCCTGGCCGAGTTGGAGCGCGAGGGGGCAAAAACACCGGTCCCCTCCCTGACCCCACATCCCCAAGAGATCGCATCCATCGTATACACTTCGGGAACCACTGGAGATCCCAAGGGGGTCATGCTCTCCCATGGAAACATCACATCCAATTCCCGGGCCGGCTGGCACCTCTATCCCTTTTTGGGTCCCGACTCCGCCTCCATCTCCATTCTTCCCTGGGCCCACAGCTACGGGATGACCGCCGAGCTCTTCTGCTTCATGCAGTTTGGCGGGCGCATCGGCATCATGGAGAGCGTGGCAACCCTTGGTCAGGATATCGAGACCATCCGCCCGACCATCATCATCGGGGTCCCGCGGGTGTTCAACAAAATTTACGAGGGGTTGATAAAGAAGATGCAGGATCGCGGGGGAATGGGGAAAACCCTCTTCTTCTGGGGAATTGAGAACGGCATCCGCTGCCGCACCCTCAAGGAGGGTGGCCGGACGCCCATGCTCTGCGCTCTGAACCACAAAATGGCCGACGCCATCGTGTTCTCGAAGGTCAGAAAAAAATTCGGCGGCAATGTGAAGGCCTGCCTCACTGCCAGCGCCGCCATAAAACCCGAAGTCATCGAATTTTTTATGGCACTGGGCCTCCCTCTCTACGAGGCCTACGGGCTCACAGAGACATCCCCTGCCCTGGCCATGAACTCCCCGGAAAATTACCGCATCGGCAGCGTGGGCAAGCCCCTTGAATTTGTGGAAATTAAAATTGACAAGAGCGTCATCGACGGCAACGGCGAGGACGGAGAGATCCTGGCCCGTGGCCCCAACGTCATGAAGGGATACCTCAACAAACCCGAGGAGACGGCAAAGGTGATCACCGTCGACGGGTGGGTGAGAACCGGTGACAGGGGATACCTGGATGAGGATAATTTCCTCTTTATTACCGGACGTATCAAGGAACAATATAAACTGGTGAACGGGAAGTACGTGTTTCCCGCCTCCATCGAAGAGGCGATAACCCATAACCCGTACATAACCAACGCCTTTGTCTACGGGAGCGGCTGCAATTACAATGTCGCCCTGGTTGTCCCCGATTTTGAAACCCTGGCCCCCCTGGCCATTAAAAAGAACATCTCCACGGTCCCCCAGGAGATGATCACTCACGAGTCCATCCGTTCATTCCTGCTCCGGCAGATCAAAAAAGATCTGGAGGGGGAGTTCGGCCACTACGAGATCCCGCAGAAGATCGTGCTGGCTGCGGAGCCTTTTACCATGGAGAACGGCATCCTCACCCAGACCATGAAAACAAAAAGACGTGTGATACTGGAGCGATACGGGAAAAGCATATTGAACCTCTATGAAGATTAGGCACGCACCTCTCCTTTGGGTAACCTCCAATGGGGTATCCCGATAAGGGTTGCCATTTTTTCTGAACTAATCATTATATGATCCCATGGAACTCGAGCGCAAAGACTCTCTCATCGGCGAAAAAATTCGGGGATACCTGATAGAGAAGAAGCTGGGAGAGGGAGGATTCGGGACCGTCTATCTGGCGGTCAACCCCACCATCGAGCGCAAGGCGGCCGTTAAGATTCTCCACCGTGAGTGCTCGGATTCCGAAGCGGTCATCAACCGGTTCATCTCCGAAGCCCGTGCGGTTAACAAAATAAACCACCCAAATATTATTCAGGTTTTTGATTTTGACAGGCTGGATGACGGGCGGTTTTATTTTATGATGGAGTACATAGAGGGGCAAGAACTCTCCGCCCTCATGGCCGGTGATCCACCCCTCTCGATTCCCCAAATCCTTGCCCTGCTCGATCCCGTCACCAGGGGTCTCGAGGCGGCCCATCTGTGTGATATTGTCCACCGGGACCTCAAACCCGAAAACATCATGGTCTATGATGGCTGGGACAACATCTCCGTGAAGATCCTCGACTTTGGTATCGCCAAACTCTCCGAATCCACGGACTCAGAGCGCAGGACAAAGACGGGGCAGCTCCTGGGTACCCCCGCCTATATGTCCCCGGAACAGGCCAAGGGCGAAAAGAACACGGTGACCCACCTCAGTGACATCTACTCCCTGGGAGTCATCATCTACGAGATGGTCAGCGGCACCCTCCCTGTGAAGGGGGAGACCATCATGGCGCTGTTGCTCAATATACTCACCCAGATCCCCGAGGATCTCCACCAGTTGAATCCTGAAATCCCTAAAAATTTCAGTGACATTATTCTTTCTGCTCTGGAAAAAGACCCGCAAAAGCGCCCCCAGAGCGCCCGGGGATTTTTTGAGGCCCTGGTCCAGGCCGCTGTGGAGGCCGGATATATTCTCGACGGGGTTGTCTCCAGGGATCTCTCCAGCGCCGTCACCCTTGATATGGTGTCAAAGAGAACACCCACACAGCAGCCTCAACTCCAGAAGACCCTGCCCCAGACCATGGAACCCTCACCGGCTCCCAATAAAACGAGCAGTGCAAAAAACCCTTCCAAAGAAATAGAGGACCATGCGCCCCCATCGGGCGGGCGACTGGGACGCACTCTGGCTCTCTTCGCCGCCGTCAGCCTGGCCCTTATATTAGCCACAATATTTGGATACCAAAAGTTTTTTTCAAAACCCACCGCGACTCCTGCCCCCACCCAGAAACGCTACCGACTCCACTCGCAACAATCGGGGCTCGATAATCCCCTCTTTGTGGTTGTCCCCGACGACGACCAGCAGTACCAGGGTTCCCTCATCAACCAGGTCCTTTACCTGGACGGAGAGCCCCGTGGCGTCATCCTGACTTCCTCCGACGCCACCGCGGTGAGCCTCCTGGACAAACACCGGGATCATTTATACACACTGTACACTCCTCCCGGATTTCTGTGCCGCCCCGAAGTGCTGGAGCGGGTTATCGCTGCAGCAGGAAGACACCCTGTTTTTCTCGGACTCGTCCCCGAAAAAGGCGAGCAACAACAATCCTGTCTCAACAGACTGGCTCGGCTGCCCCTCTATCTTGAAATTCCTTCAAACCTGGGCTCCTTTTATCACCTCCATCTCAAGGGTTTCACAGACCTCAGAGGACTCATCCTCCATGGCTCCGAGGTCACGGACACTACCCTCTCGTACTTAAAAAAACAAAATAATATTGAATATCTTTCCCTCCGGGAGAGCAGTGTGACCGACCGGGGATTCTCCTATCTTACGCGGATGTTCCAGTTGAAAACCCTGGATCTCTCCTCGGGGAAAAAATTCTCCGGGAGCGGCCTGACCGCCCTGGCATCCCTGAGGCTCAAGGTGCTCAACCTGGCGGGCACACGCATCACGGATCAGGGTGTAGGAGCTCTCACCTCCTGCCCATCAATCAGCGCCCTGGACCTGAGGAACAATCCCCAGATTACAGACCGGGGGCTCGCCCGGCTCGCCCAACTGAAAAATCTCGCGGCCCTCCGAATCGGAGGCTCCGTCACCGTGCTCAAACTGGAAAAAGATCCCATCGGCACCTTGGGTAAAATTTTCACCCTCCGTGAGAAGGACTTCAATCTTCCCCAAAAGGGTACCTCCAATACCGTAACCCCCGAGTCACTGCTCAACTCCAAGGCCGCCAAAACCTTCAAGGGTGTCTTTGACCAGGACAAACCCATCACCTCAGCCATAACACCTGTAGGAATTGCCTCCCTCTCCCCCCTTCCCCATCTCACCTCCATGACCCTGGGACCCGTCCGGGGAAAACCCTCAGACATCGCCCACGCGCTCTCAAAAATACACTCGCTCCGAACCCTCACCCTTATCGACATGAAAAATTCCTGCGCGCTCCAAAAAAGCCTCAACTCCAAGGTACCCAAAGTGACGGTGCGGGGCGCATCCTGCCAACCCTGAGCTGGCTCCCGCGGCGAAGCTCCCCCAACCACGCGTCATCTTCCCCCGCAGATTCCATCACTCCTGGTGAACTGAACTGTTTTACAAACCTTTTTTCAGAATGTGAGCGGTCACTCGGGTGAGGAGTCCCTCGGGGATCAGGGCGTGAACCAGTCGCTGCATGCGGAACAGAGCCCGGGGAATTGCCACCCGACGACCCTTGTCCAGGGCATCAAGGGTGTACTTCACGACGGTCTCGGGGGCGATAAGTGTTTTCTTGAAGTGAAACTCCGTCACTCCGGCGGATTCAAAAAATTCCGTGTCCACGGGCCCTGGACACAGGGCGCAGATCGTGACCCCTTCACTTCTCCCCTCCTGGGCCAGCGCCAGCGAGAGGGAGAGCACAAAGGATTTCGAGGCTCCGTAGAGGGCCAGCCAGGGCATGGGGCCAAAACCAGCGACCGACGCAACATTGATGATTTTTCCTTCTTTTCGCTGCATCATCCCCGAAAAAACGTGGTGGAGCAGCCTGGCATGGGAGGTCACATTCAGAGCCAGGAGAACATGGACATCCTTGGCACTCAGGGAGGAGAACAGCCCCCGATGGCCCATCCCCGCGTTGTTCACAAAGAGGTCTAAGGGCCGGTCAAAGAGGGGGGAATCAATGAGCCCCTCCATGGCCAGGGAGTCCGTAAGATCACATGGATATACAGCAACATCCACATGGTACTTCGCTGTGAGCTCCTCCTTGAGCTCCATGAGCCGCTCCACTCGTCTGGCGGTGATCCCCAGGTCAAAACCCCGTTTGGCCAGGGCGCGGGCAAACTCTCTGCCAAGCCCCGATGAAGCACCGGTAATAACTGCGTATGACATGGTCACCTCCCTGTTGACCCCCAGCATGTTTACTCACGCCGGCAAAAGAAAGGAAAAAATGACTTATTTGCGGGCCATTTTGGCCAAGGGGGCATCAGGGAGGCTCCCTGGGCCCATCCTGATCCCCCCCTTTCTTTTAATAAATCCCCCCCTCCCAAAATAATCGCCATGGTGCCTCCCCGGGGCTCCTGGGGCCATTTTTTTACAACTGTCTATATTTTAAATTACATAATAATAACAAAATTTAACAAAACATTGCCTGCCAAAATACCGAGGATTCTGATCCCCCGGCAACCAACAATTTCCGCCTTTATCATTTTTATAAAAGGAATTGACATTCCCCTTTTAGCGCGTCATGATCCGTTCCACACCCTCGCCGGGAGAACAAGGCCTGGAGAAGGAGGGCAAAAGACTGTGGAGATCATATGATCCTGCCACGGCGATCCCCGGGCTGACCTTGTCTGAGTGAGGAACACCAATGATTTTATCCACCCGATCTCTTGTCATACTGGTTCTTTTCTCCCTGGGCACCTTCATGGGCTGTTCCAAACCCCCAATCTTCCGCATCACCATTCCGGCCAAGCACGTCGCCAGTGTTGAGCAGCGCCTCCTGGTCCGTGCCCTGGAATACAAAAACGAGTGGCAGGACGCGAAAAAAGCATACGCCCTTGAAAATGCCAGGACCAGGCTGCGAAAAATGGATTATCTGCAGGCAGTGGCCTGGCTGCGTGCCGCGGATCTTCAACTCAAGCGGGCTGCCTACGCCAAAACACTGAAAAAAGACGTGCTGGATGCCGACGAGACCAAGACCCCCAAGGAAGCCGAGAATGAGTACAAGTTGGCAAAGCTCCACCTTCAGTACCGGGAACTTCTCAACGATTATCACCAACTCTTCCTCGATCTCTACACCTGGAAGGGCCGCTCCTTTCGTGCCCAGTACATGGAAGAGGTGGTTGGGGCCCTCCACAAGACCCAGTCCTCCCTTGCGGGCTCCTACTCCCGGGTAGCCTTCGCTGACCAGACCTATAAAATCCGGCGCAAGTATCTTGTTTTAGAAGAAAAATTTGATATCGTAACAAAAAAACTCAATGCTCTGCGCAAACGCATCGGGGAGCTGTGGGCGCCCAATTTCCGCAAGCAGCCTCCCCCTCCCCCGGCGAGCTGCAAACCCTGCTCTCCCTGTCCCGTCGCACAGCCCTGCCCCAAGGCAGATGCCGCCGCAGATGACAAGGACACCGGTGACAAGGACGGCGATAAGGACACGGGCGACCAGACTCCCGAACCCGATAAAACCCCGGAAAAGGGAACTCCGGATACCACCAAGCCCACAACAAAAACCACCACGAAAACCCCCGCTCCGGTTCCCGCAAAAGAGACCCCTAAACCCACAAAATAATGAACACTTTTGGTGCAAAAAATATTGCAAATAGCGGGTGATTTTATCCCCCTTTTCCCTGCTGTTCGTTTATTAATCCATTGATTTAATAGTAAGGATTGAACTGGGAGACGGTGTCGAAGTCGAACTCCACGGAGTAGACCCCATACTCAAGGGCGGTCTTCACGTTGAAGCCGCAGTTCAAGAAGAGCTTCATCATTTTTTTATTCTCGGCCAGCACTTCGGCGGTGAACCCTCGGATTCCTTTTTGTTTTGCGATCTCAATAAGCTTATCGAGCACAAAGCTTCCGATTCCCAGCTCCTGATACTCGGGAGAGACGGTAAATGCGACCTCGGCGCGGTTGGAGGGCCTGTCCAGGAACCAGCGGCCCACGGCGACGATCTCGTCCATGGGCTGCTCTCCCACGTAGCCCACCATGGCATACTTCTCGTCGTAATCCATGACCACCAGGGGCAAGGCCGCCTTGTGATCCATGGTGCGCACATACCCCATGAAGCGGTAGTAGATATCCTCCTTGCGCAGTCCGTAGAAGAAACGCCGGAGCTTCTCTTCGTCGAGGTGGGTGATGGGGCGGAACTTGATCTCCTCTCCCCGCTTGGTTTTGTAGTCCCATTCGTAGGCGTGGGGAGTCTCCTGGTCGGTCTTGGGCAGGATCTGATCCTGGTAGACATATTTGAGTTCCTTGGCCTTTACGAGAAGCTCCTCCCTGAAATCCGGGTGGGCCACGTTAATGAGGGCCAGGGTGCGATCCCGTATGTTCTTTCCGTGGAGGTAGGCGAAGCCGTACTCCGTAACCACATAGTGAACATCCCCGCGGGTGGTCACAACACCTGCTCCGGGAGTGAGGGTCGGAACAATGCGCGAGATCGTCCCGCCCCTGGCTGTGGAGGGGATGGCGATGATGGGACGCCCGCCCTTGGACATGGCGGCCCCCCGGATAAAGTCGGCCTGCCCCCCGAACCCGGAGTAAAAAATGGTCCCCAGGGAGTCGGCACACACCTGCCCCGTGAGATCCACCTGCAGGGCAGAGTTAATGGCACACATGTTGTCATTTTTGGAGATATTGCGGGGGTCCGAGATATAGTCTGTTGGGTAAAACTCAAAATTAGGATTATTATCAATGGTATCGTAGAGCTTTTTCGTACCCATGCAGAAGGAGGCGACAATCTTTCCCCGGTGATAATTCTTCCTCTTTCCCGTAATGGCCCCCGCCTTGTAGAGCTCCACGAGACCGTCGGAGAACATCTCCGTGTGTACCCCAAGGTCGTGCTTGTCCTTGAGGTGATGGAGCACCGCGTTGGGGATCTTGCCGATCCCCGCCTGGATAGTGGCCCCGTTGGGGATTAGCCGCGAGACATAAAACCCGATCTTCTCGGCCACGCTGTCAGGGGCATCTTCCATGAGCTCCAGAATGGGCTCATCGTGGAGGATGAGGGCGTCGATCTCGGTGATGGAGACAAAGCTGCTCCCCAGGGTCCGGGGCATGTGGCTGTTGACCTGGGCGATAACATATTTGGCGTTTCGGATAGCGCTGTGGGAGCTCTCCACATTGACCCCCAGGGAACAGTTGCCGTAAGCATCGGGGGGAGTAATCTGGACCAGAGCCACGTCGATGGGGATCCTTCGGTTCTCAAAGAGGGAGGGGATCTCGCTGATAAACACGGGGGTGTAGTCGGCGTCCCCCGTGGCAATAAGACCACGCGCCGCCTTCCCGATAAAGAAGGTGTTCAGGCGGAACATGGCCTGGTTTTTGATGTCTGTGTGGGACGATTTATTCAGGGAGACGAGCTGGAACACCTCGGTGTCGGCGATGTTCAGGGGAAACTCGGTGAGGCGCGAGACCAGATACTGGGGCTCGCTCACCCCCGAGCAGATGTAAATTTTGGATCCCGGGGTGATATGGGCCAGGGCGTCCTCAACGGTGGAGAGTCTGCGTGCATACTCCGCCTCAAAATGGGGTATTTTCCACTCCATATAACTATTCTCCTGCGGTAGGGTGTTCTTTGTTTTTGAAATAGGCGGCCACGCTCAGGGAGATGGAGGCCAGCTTGGACCGGGCCGAGTCTCCGCGGGAGGTGAGGATAATGGGGATGTCACCCGCCAGAATAATCCCCGCACACACGGCCCCCGACTGCGTGGTCAGGGTCTTGTAGAGAATGTTCCCCGCGTCGATGTCGGGCATGATCAGAATATCGGCGTTGCCCTTTATTTGCCCCGGGTAGTGTTTCTCCAGGGCAATTTTATTGTCCATGGCCACATCCAGGGAGAGGGGTCCCTCACAAATAACGCCCTCGGGGCCATGAAACTCATGGGCGATGACATCGGCCTCCATGGACGAGGCCACACTCTGGTTCACATTCTCGATAGCCGAAATGACTGCAATTTTTGGTTTATTCACGTTTAAATAGCTGGCAACACGGATGGCGTTGTCAATGATTTTCAGTTTTTTGTCCTTGTCAGGGTAGGGATTCACCGCCGCATCGGAGATGATGGTGAGCTTGTTGCGCATGGGAATATCCATGACCACACAGTGGGAGATGAGCTCCCCCTTCTTCAGTTTGCCACTCCCCTTGAGGTACTTGAAGATCCCTCTCAGGATCTCGTCGGTGTGCATGCTGCCCTTCATGAGAATATGGACCTCACCGCTGGCGAAAAGCTCCACGCCCCGGGCCACCGGGTCCTCGTGATCATCAATGATAAAGTTATCGTTATCGATTATTAAATCATAATCATACGCAATTTTCGAGATGGCAGAATAGTCGCCGATAAGCCGGAACTTGGCGATGCGGTACATCCCCTCCTGGTTTGCCCGTTTGGCGGCCAAAATGGCCTCCTCGTTGTCCGCCCCGACGATCCCGATGATGGGGGTAAAGTTCTCCTTCACCTTAATAATGACGCTGTCGATGAGTTCGTCGAGGGTCCGGATGGGCGAACCGTGCTTGCGATAGAGCAGTGGACGCTGGAAAACAGTCAGATCCAGAAGGCGATTCTCTTCCCGGCGGGTCTGATTCAGACCATCGCGCGCGCGCACATAGTCCTGAATATGCTCGGGACGAACAATCCCCTTCATGAGGTTGGCCGCCAGGCTCTCGTGCTCGATGGAGCCGGGGACCACCACCACGGGGACCCGATCCCCCAGAATCTCGATGACCTTGTCGGTGATTTTCGTGGAGTGGGCAAGACCACCGGTGAGGGCCACAAAGGAGACGCTCTGGCCATCACCCATCTGCCCCATGACCGCCCGGGCGATCTGGCGCGCATAAAACTCGAAAATCAATTGAATCTTGTCAATTTGCTCGGGGGTAGCACCCTGCCCCACAAAGGCCGACAGGGCCCGAAAATCGTTGGTGCCTGCCAGGGAGAGGAGCCCTCCACGGGAGAAGGTGACGGATTTCAATTCCTTCAGGGTCATCTCTCCCGTATCAAGGGCGTCAAGGACCCGGGGAATATCCAGCTGGCCGCTGCGATTGGCCGAGGGGATCCCCGAGAAGGCGTCCACCACGGAGGTCACCACCCCGTTTTTGTGTCGGGCCACGGAGCAGCCGCCGCCGATGTGGGCGGTAACACAAGAGAGTGACAGGGAATTTTTCCCCATGACGGAGGCTATCAGTTGCACCACCGCCTTGTGATTCAGGTAGTGAACCCCGGTCCCGTCCTTTTTGATTTTGATGTAGCCGCTCATGCGCTCCACCACTTCCAGCTCGTCGCACACCACGGGATCACTGGTTGTGATGAGCAACTCTCCCTCACGCTTCAGATATTTGGCGATGTGGCGCCCAATGAGGATGGACATATTGGAAGCGTGGACAATCCTTGGGTGCTGCAGATCCTCGACCATGGCTGTACAGACGCGGTAGGTTCCTGATGGGACAGCGTTGATAAAGCCACCACGACAGGCGATCCCCGTGAGAGACTTGTAGGGGAGTTCGCGCTCCTCGATCCAGTCAATGATGGTGTCGGTCCGTGTGAGCACCGTGTCTTCCACATCGGCAGCCAGATGGATCTCGAACTCGTCTACCTTGATAAGTCCTTCGAACCAGGCCACCTTGGTGGAGGTGGAGCCGGGGTTGATCACCAGCACTACCGGTTTTTTCGTCCCCAGGGTGACAGGGTCCAAAAGCCGCTCCATGACGCCCGATGATTGTTTTCTGCCGCGCTCCATGGCGATGGCTCTGGTGAGCGCCTCCCCCAGCACATCGTTGAGGCCGTGGAAGCCATGATCGCTGTCCAGCAGCTCAATAATTCCCTTGAGGTCGGAAAACATATCCTGTGTGGATTGTTTTTCCTCATCCGCGCTCTTTATCCACTTTCGGATCAGTTCTTCCACCCTCTTTCCGTGGGCTGACATCAGTCTCGATGCCTTCACCGCTTCTGCGGCGGTTTCCATAAGGTGGGTATATAATTCAGTCATTGCCACTCTCCTTTGACGGGGAATGATTGAGAATGGAGTCAGGGTTGGCCACGTGGGAGAGATCCCCCAGATCCGCGACATCGTCCAGTGCCAGGCGGTGGAGAA
>JAHJLU010000024.1 GCA_018821745.1 Myxococcota bacterium
CGCCCACGCCGGAGAGTTTGGCTGGCAGGTTGATCGTATTGTCAAGCAGATCCCTGTTTCCCGGGAAAATTACACCAAGGATCAGGAGAACCTCCATTACTTTGACCAGGCCCTGATTGACGAAATCGTCCTGGTCTTCGACGGCCCCCCCATCGAGGAGGAAGAAGAGGAGTTGGAAGAATGAAAAAAATAGCCCTGTTTGCCTTCAATGGTGATCCCATGTGTTTCGTCCATGTTCTCCTCTATGCCATGGATTTTCACACCAAAAACTATGACGTGAAGCTGGTGATCGAGGGCAGCGCCACCAAACTGGTAAAAGAGTTATCCAATCCCGACGCACCCTTCGCGCCCATGTATAAAAAGGTGAAGGAGGCGGGCCTCATTGACGCTGTCTGTATCGCCTGTTCCAAAAAAATGGGGAGCTATGAGTCGGCTGTTGCCCAGCAGCTTCCCATGGACGGCACACTCAACGGGCACCCCTCCCTGGAGTCCTATGTATCCCGGGGATACACCATCATGACCTTTTAGGAGGTTGCATGCCCTGGTTTTCCGTGTGCGACGTCAAAGAAATCCCCGAAGGCTCTTTTAAAACCTTCACTCTCCTGGGAAAAAAAGTAGCCGTCTTTCTGAGAAAGGGCGAGCTTTACGCCATCAGTGTCATGTGCCGCCACCAGGGAGCAGACCTTTCACGGGGTGCACGCCAGGGCGACATTTTCACCTGTCCGCGTCACCACTGGCAGTACAATCTGTACACCGGGGAGTGCCTGTCAAATGCCAGCCTCTCACTCCCCAAATATCCCGTGCGTGTAAAAGACGCGCGGATCGAGGTGGAGCTGGGAGGCCAGATCTATGACTGAGTCATCCCGGGATTTCCTGAGAAAACTGCAGTCCTTTCCACGCAAAGCCCTGGGGTTTTTTCCCACACCCCTCGTGGCGCTGCCCTCCTGGCTGCCGGGAAAAACACCGGAAATTTATGTAAAACGAGATGACCTGACGGGGCTGGCCCTTGGGGGTAACAAGACCCGGAAGCTGGAATTTCTGGTGGGTGAAGCACAGCGGCTGGGCGCCGACACCCTTATCACGGGCGGCGCGCTCCAGTCAAACCACTGCCTCCAGACCGCCGCCGCCGCCGCCCGAAGTGGCCTCTCCTGTCACCTGGCCCTCTCGGGCTCCCAGCCACCAAGCCTCACGGGCAACGCCCTGCTGGATACTCTCTTCGGTGCTTCGCTCCATTATCACGGCGCCCTTCGGAAGGGTGAGGGAATGGAGAAAATGAGCCAGGAGTTGACACTCCAGGGCAAAAATCCCTATGTGATCCCCTATGGCGGCTCCAATGCAGTTGGCGGACTGGGGTTTGTGGCCGCGGGACTGGAGCTGTGGGAACAACTCGCAGGATTGCCGAAAAAACGAAATCACGTGGTGATTGCCACCAGCTCCTCGGGTACCCAGGCCGGCCTTCTGGCGGCACAGGTCCTTTTTGACATGCCCATTGAGGTACGGGGGATCGGGATAGACAAAGAGGACTTCCAAAATGATCAACTAAAACAGCGAATCACCAAGCTCACCCGTGAACTCACAGGCCTCTTTACCTCCCGTGAATACGATCTTCCACAGATCAACCTCTACGACGGGGTTTTGGGTGAAGGCTATGGTGTGGTGGGAGAGCCCGAACGCAACGCCCTGAGCCTTGCCGCGACACGGCTGGGCCTTTTATTGGACCCTGTCTATACCGGACGTGCTTTTGCGGGACTCGCGGAGCTTCTGGAGCAGGAGGTTTTTTCGCCCGAGGATCGGGTGATTTTCTGGCACACCGGTGGTGTTCCCGCTGTCTTTCACTACGGCCCTTCCCTGCTGCTCGCCGGAACAGGGCCATAGCAGCCCGCATCTCAGCAAAAAGGAAACCCCATGGATCTACCCCATACCTTTACCAGAACAGAATTTCCCGAGCCCGGAATTGCCCGGATTTTATTGGCCAGACCCCGGGTTTACAATGCCCTCTCCCTTGACCTGCTCGCGGAACTGACACAAATCATCACCGCCCTCGGTGCACAGACATCAGTCAAGGTGATCATTATCGAAGGCGAAGGAAAAGGCTTCTCGGCTGGTCATGATCTAAAAGAGATTCTCCACGAACACTCCACGGAAGATCACGAGCGCCTCTTCACTCTGTGCAGTGACCTGATGTTGAAGATGGCCGACATTCCCCAGGTGATCATCACCAAAGTACACGGAATCGCCACCGCCGCAGGGTGTCAGATTGTCGCCGCGGCCGATCTTGCCTACGCCAGTGATGACGCCCGTTTTGGAACACCGGGGGTCAACATCGGCCTCTTCTGCTCCACACCCATGGTGCCTCTCACCAGAGTGGTTTCTCCCCGCCACGCCATGGAAATGCTCCTCACCGGGGAACTGATCAGCGCTGAAAAAGCGGCCCGGATAGGTCTCATCAATGGAGCGGTTCCCGAGGCTTCACTGGGTGAGCACGTCATGAAAACCGCCCGGCTCATCGCCTCCAAATCCCGACTGGCTCTCGGAACAGGCAAAGCTGCTTTCTACCGTCAACTGAATCTCTCCACCCGTGACGCCTACGTGTACTGCACGGGGATAATGGTGGAGAGCCTGAAAACCCACGACGCCCGGGAAGGGATCGGCGCCTTTCTGGAGAAGCGCACCCCCTCCTGGCTGGACAGGTGACCCATGGACAAGGATCGTGTGACTGTCTGGTCTTCACAAAAGGGGAGCCTCTGCCCTGCCTGCGGCGAGCCCAGTAATGCGTGCATTTGCGCCCGGCAGGCCCGGGAGAAAATCCTCGGGGATGGC
>JAHJLU010000306.1 GCA_018821745.1 Myxococcota bacterium
CCCCGACGAACCCACCGACGAATCCTGAGAGCCAAATCCCTGGACCACACCCCACGGGACTCTCCCATGAGAAAATCCGGCGGCAGGTCTTCTGGTTCCGCCTGGGCGCCCTCATCTTCTGGGTCTTCTCCTTCACCGCCGGGCTCTCCCACGCCATGCGCACCCACGGTCTCACCCCCTTCGCCTGCGGGTACGGCATGGGCACCGCCGCAGGCCCCCTCATCGCAGCCTTCATCGCCCGGCTCTTCAAAAAGGAGGACCCCCGCTTCTTCTGGCAGATCCTCCTGGCCGCCTCCCTGGTGGCCATGGTCTCCAACACCGGCACCCTCTTCAACGGCATCTGAGCGCTCCCCCCGCCCCAAATTCCAGACACCCCTGCTGCCATAGGAACCCCCAAGGATATTTCGTTAAGGCCCACCATGTGGCTGACAGTATTTATTCCCACATGAGAAATTCAGGCCCGAATGTCATTGCGCACATATGGAGTTGACGCGGTGATCGTTTTATAATATGACTCCACTTGTTTATTATGTGATATGCATCAGCCGTCTGAATGGGCCGCTGCTCTCACCGCAAACTGAACACCTGTGGGACCAGCATAGTGCCATATCGGACGCTGTGGGTACTGGAGAGGACGTATGAGAATAGCCTACACTTTCATTGTATTACTTATTGTGGCACTGGGTGCGATCTCCTGCGATGACGACAGCGCCGATCCCCAGGGGAGCGAAGGCGCCGCCTGCTACCCAAATCAAACCTGCGACACAGGTCTCGACTGCATCTCCGGCCTCTGCGTAAACCTCACGGCCAACTGCGGCAACGAAATATGTGAGAGCTGGGAAGATGCCGAGAGCTGCCCCGAGGATTGCGGTGAAGCTTTATGCGGCAATGCATCCTGTGAGCCCGGTGAGACACCCGAGAGCTGCCCCGAGGATTGCGCTGAGGCTTTGTGCGGCAACAATGTGATAGAAGGGCTCGAGGTGTGTGACGGCACCAACCTGGACAGCGCCACCTGTGATTCTCTGGGCCTTGGGGAGGGCATCCTCACCTGCCTTGGTGACTGCAGTGACTACGACACAGCCGATTGCCGGCTTGCCACCTGTGGTGACGACAACGTGGAGGGCGCAGAGGTGTGTGACGGCACCAACCTGAACGGTGCCACCTGTGAGAGCGAGACGGGTTTACTCCTGGGCCAACTCCTGTGTGAGGGCGATTGCCTTGGGTTTGACACCTCAGAGTGCCACACGTGCGGCGACGGCATCATCAGCGGCCCAGAGGTGTGTGACGGCACCAACCTTGGCGGTGAGACCTGCTCCACCCAGGGCTTCGCCGAAGGGTTCCTCCTTTGCAGCAGCGATTGCCTCGATTTTACGGTGGCCAATTGCGGCTCATGCAACAACGACGGCGTCTGTGATCCCGACGAGCGGGCCTGGAGCTGCCCTGCTGACTGTAGTTGCCCCGTGGGACAGGAGTGTGCCGATTATACAGGCTCCGGAGATTATGCCTGCCTTGAAAACCACAATCTCCCCGCCGGGGCGGAGACCGGCTGTGACACGGCAGGCTGTTCCATCCCAGGGTTTTCATGCACCTGCCTCAACTCCGCATGTACCGGCTCTACCGCCGTCTGCCTTGAAATGTGCGATATCGCCACCAACCCCTGCAACTATGATGGCATCTGTGGTCCGGGTGAGGACATCAACTCCTGCCCCGCCGACTGCACCTGCCCCTCAGGCCAGCAGTGCGAAGACTTGACTGGATCGGGAAATTACGGCTGCGTTGAAAACGGCGCTATTCCTCCGGGAGCTGAAACCGGTTGCGACGCCACCGGGTGCTCCTCCGAGGGGTATAGCTGCTATTGCATTGACGCTAATTGCTCGGGCGCTTCCGCCGTCTGCATCGAAGACTGCTAACCCCCCCATTTTCAGGACAATCTAGATTTCGGTCCAGGCGTAGCGGTTGCGGGGAGGGAACTGGTAGATTATGCGCCGGGTTAACCCCTCCCCCGTGCGCGCATATTTTTTTCGGCTTCGTAATCTCTTTGAAATCTGTTTCTGGTCAGGGGGGCTCAACGCCACCCCAGATCTCACACGCTCAGAGGCCGATGCCCTCGTCGAGGCCGTCCTTGAGACTATCAAGGAGACCCTCGCTACCGGAGAGGACGTGCTCATCTCCAGCTTCGGCAAGTGGTCTGTGCGTGAGAAGAGTCCACGCCCTGGGCGCAACCCGAAGACCGGTGAGGCCATTACCATCAGTAAGCGCCGGGTGGTCACCTTCACGCCGAGCCTGATTTTGAAGAAAGCGCTCGCGTCAAAATGACGCGTGGTTGTCCCCATAGATTGACCCTCCCTACAGAGGGCGAAGGCCCACCACAAAGTGGCAGGGCCATCGCTTGCTAGGCCTTCCAGCTCGATATGATATTGATCATTAACGCATTATCCCATCCTGCATCTTTTCTCAGTCCTGCTACACCATGCTTTCGGCCAGGGTAATTTTAATGGTAGGCATTATGGGGGTATGGCGTCCAGAAATACTCATGTATCATCTCCCATAAGGCAACTCCCGAATAAAGCAAAGTGGCATTCTCCCTTGGTTGTGGGTAGAGTTAATCAACAACTAAAAACAAAACCCAAGCCAAAGGAGAAGTTGTGTGGTCCCATGAGCGACTGGCACCTCTACATGCTCCGCTGCAACGACAACTCCCTCTACACGGGGATAACCACCGACGTGGAGCGCCGGGTGGACCAGCACAGCCGCGGTGACGGAGCCCGATACCTGCGGGGCCGCGCGCCCCTGACCCTGGTCTTCACCTCCTTTGTCCTCGATCACTCCGACGCCCTGCGCATGGAGCGAAGAGTCAAGTCCCTGCCCAAACAGCACAAGGAGCGCCTGGCCAGCGGCGACCTTGGGCTCTTCACCACCCTCTTTGAGGCCATGCGCCAGCGCCAGAAATCCAAGGAGAAACCCCATGACCTCCCCGACGAACCCACCGACGAATCCTGAGAGCCAAATCCCTGGACCACACCCCACGGGACTCTCCCACGAGAAAATCCGGCGGCAGGTCTTCTGGTTCCGCCTGGGCGCCCTCATCTTCTGGGTCTTCTCCTTCACCGGCGGGCTCTCCCACGCCATGCGCACCCACGGTCTCACGCCCTTCGCCTACGGGTACGGCATGGGCACCGCCGCAGGCCCCCTCATCGCAGCCTTCATCGCCCGGCTCTTCAAAAAGGACGACCCCCGCTTCTTCTGGCAGATCCTCCTGGCCGCCTCCCTGGTGGCCATGGTCTCCAACACCGGCACCCTCTTCAACGGCATCTGAGCGCTCCCCCCGCCCCAAATTCCAGACACACCTGCTGCCATGTTATCCCTCAATATCGTACAAGACTTGTGCCTTGAATCATGCCCCAAGCGCACCGCTTGACAGGGGAAACGGGATATAGTATTCGGCTCTTTAGTAACAACCGGTCCACGAAAAAAGGAGAACGCTTCATGAAGACGCCAAAGATTTCATACATCAGACCCGTCGAAAAGGCCGCCGCGACGCTGAATGTTGTGAGCATCGCCGTCGAGCACCGGCCCGACGACGCCATCCTTAAGACCCTGTGCGATGACGCAAAGAGCAAAGCTGAGGAGCTGCTTGCCAACATGGGTGACAAGCACCAGAAGCCCCTCACGGAGCAACTCCAGGAGCTGGACGCCTTCCGCGACAGTATGATCCGCGCCCTCTACCACCGGCTCAAGAGCGAGTCCTTCCTCATGACGGATCCCGCCCACATCGAGGCCGCCGAGGACCTCCTGGCCGCTGTCTTCGGCGACCGGCTCAGCGGCGTGGATCTCCCCCTGCTCAGAGAGACCGCCTGGATCAATGAGCGGGTGGGGCTGCTGACCGGCGACCTGGCCGCCAAGGTCGAGATACTCGGTATCGGCGGGATCGTGACCTCCCTCACCCAGGCCAACGACGCCTTCGGAGAGGCATACCAGGCGCGGTCCTCGGCACAGTCGGAGATGCCACGGAACATCATGGAGTTCGTCCCCGCCCTCAACGAGGCCCTCGTGCTCCTTTGCACCTACATCGCCACGCGCTTCCCGGCCAAATACCGCGACGCCACCTTCGACCCCCTCAACAAGGTGACAAAGGCTCCCGGGAAGAACGTCAATCCCCCACCCCCGGACGCCCAGTAATCCAACCCCTGAAAAGTCCTCCCGGACAGGGTCGGCCTGAGAGGGTCGGCCTGAAAGAGTTGATGGCGAAAATACCCCCGCGTGAGATTCCTGTGGGCCCTTGGGCTGCATGAACGCAGCCACCGGATCTACAGCACCCCCATGGGAACGCCCGAACGCCGCCACCGAATTTCCAGGACCACAATGGGAACGCCCGATCGCCGCCACCGGATTTCCCGGGCCACAATGGGAACGCCCGAACGGCGCCACCGAATTTTCCGGGGCCCGATGGGAACGCCCGAACGCAGCCCACGGATCTTCCGGACCCCAATATGAACCCCCGAACGCCGCCCCCGGATCTTCAGCACCCCAATATGAACGCCTGAATGCCGCCACCGAATATTACTTACCC
>JAHJLU010000307.1 GCA_018821745.1 Myxococcota bacterium
GCCAAAACGTGCCAGGAGATTCGCCCATGACCGAGATTAACTACTACCTGCTCTCCCTCGACCGCCAGTTTTTTCCCATGGAACTGGTTATCAATGACAACCTCCGCAAGGAGATTCCCCGGCTGAATTTCAGCAACGGAGAAGAACTCTATATCGATCTGCTCCATCCCCAGGTCACCGATGTTCAGCACCTCGCCATGTGGAATGAGCGGGTGGGCCCGGTCATTCTGGTCTCGCGCGTTCAGGTGAGTCACGAATCAAAAGATGCGGTTAAAGGGAATGACTTTGAATTGATTCATATTGATGATGTGAAAAAACGCATCCAGGATCGGGATATTCTGGCCTCCTCCTCGTCCAATATTCTGGTGACCCGGCCCAAGCCGCCATCCCACGGGACCTTTGAGGAGATCCTCTGGGGAGAGTTGCTGGTCTCTCTTTATGCCAACCGGATGACCGGCACCCTCTACGTTAAGCAGGACAAAAAGAAGAAGGTAATGAACTTTTATCTGGGTGTCCCCTCCCAGATCAAGTCCAACAAAGGGCAGGAGCTGCTGGGACGCATGCTGGTGGAGGAACACATTATCACACCGGAGCAGTGCGATGAGTCCGTGAAGATAATGCGTGAGCAGAAGCGTCTCCAGGGAGAGGTCCTCTTGGAGATGGGGCTGCTCAATGAACTCACGCTCAAGGCAGCCCTGGATCGGCAGTGGGCCATCAAACTCATCGATCTGTTCGACTGGCACGAGGGCGAGTTCAACTTCAAGGAAGAGGAGCTTGCGCCCCCCGGGGAGGCCATGCCCTTCCCCATGTGGGAGGTGATCTTCAATGGCCTCGCGTTTATTTCAATGGCAATGGTGGACGCTTCCCTCGCCCGCAGCAACGATCTCTACCTGCTGCCCAACCCCATCCCCTATCTTCGGTATCAACCGCTTCCCGACAGCGTAGATTTTACTGAGTTCCAGAAGGTTGACGGGAGAATCCCCGTCTCTGCTTTCATCAAGGACGGAAGCGAGGAGACCCGACGTCTGCTGGTCTCCCTCCTCATGTCCGACGCGCTGATATTGAGCACCAAGCCCCTGGATGTCCCCTTCAGTTTTGGTGGAATACCCGTTCCCGGTCAACCCCCGCTCACGGGACCAGAACTCATCAGCACGGTTGACAACGAGATAGAGAACACCATGGACTCCGGGGTGATGGAGTCTTACCTGAGGAAACTCCATCCCGATAGATTTCTCCATGAAGAGGCCGAGTTGATCAAAAAGAGCAAGGAGCTGTTCCTTAAACTCTCCGATCGCCGCTCCTTCCCGGTCTTCTCTGCCCGAAATATCCGCCCGTTCCGCTTTGGCTGGAAACGGGGGGATGAGGCGTAACAACCCCGGATCCTGAGGCCGAGGGCGGCAGGGATTATGTAGTCCATAAAGATATCGGGGGCTTTTGCCATGTATTTTGTTCGCTTTCCACGGGGAGATCTCACAGGGAGATTCGATCCGGGGGAACGCTGACTGGTTGGCTTTTTGAAAACTGCACCTGATATTAAATTCCCTAAATATTTCAAAATCTAGCGATTGTTTTTTCGTCGCTTCCAATTCTCCGGGAGGGGGGCTTAAGGGGGGTAAATTGGTCGTGATTTTGCCAAGTTTTTCATTGTGGAGAGTGGGCAAGTGTGATATAAAAGCGATTCTGACAAACTCCTTGAATTTTAAGGAGTTTCATACATGCAAACAGGAACCTGTATTTGGTTGATTTTTCCCGTTGGAGGTTACCGTGGTTGATTTCAATATCGAGGATGTGAGCTTTTCAATCGATGAATCCTATGACGATGGCGTGCAGGAAAAAATTGCCGAGGCCGAACAACTTGAGGCCGATGGCAATTTGAATAAGGCCCTCAGTTACTGGACCCAGTTGGTCAAAGCATCGCCTGAACTTTTAGGCCCTAAAGTCAGTCAGGGCAAGGTTTACAAGGAGATGGGACGATGGAAGCAATATGTTGATTCACTCAACGACATCGCCAACGCTCTTCCCGATGAAATGATGGAAGAAAAGGTGGCGATTCTCAAAATCACCATCCCCATCCTCAACGACGAGATGAAGCTCCCCCCCAAGGTGATGGACGCCTACAAGCGAATCCTTGAAATCAACCCGGACGATCAAGAAGCTTTTGACAACCTCGTTGAAATTATAGAAAACATGAGTCGTTGGCCCGATCTGGCGAAGCTCTACCAGAGCCGGCTTGAACAGCTCACCGACGATTTTGACAAGATCCCCCTCCTGGAAAAAATAGCCGTCGTCTACGATGACAAACTCCGAAACAAGCGTGAAGCCGTAAAGGCTTACGAGGCCCTCTTCGCCATCGACCCCACCCACCAGGGTGCCGTTGAAAACCTCAAGGCGATCTATGAGCAGAGCCGTGACTACGAGAGCCTCATTGCCCTCTCCCAAAAAGAGATGGAGCAGCTCACCGATATGACCGCTATCCGCGAGAAGACTATTGAAATCGCGGAGATGGCTGCCAGTAAAATTAAAAAGCCCGAGACCCTCATCGAGCTGTGGGAGAAGGTACTCGAGGTCGACGACGAGAACCTTCAGGCCCTCGAAGAGCTGGAGCAACTCTACGAGAGGGCGAAAGACTATGAGAAGATGGTGAAAACCTGCCAGAAACTCATAGAAATCCTCGATGATAATGCCAAACGTGTTGCGGTCTGTATGAAGGCGGCCCCCATCCTCCAGGACAAACTGGAGAAACTGGAAGAAGCCACCCAGATGTGGCGCCTGCTCCTCGAGCTGGAGCCCGATAACCGCCGTGCGCAGGACTCCCTGAAGAAGCTGCTGGTTACGTCCGAGTCATGGGATGAACTGGAGACCCTCTTCACCGAATGGGATAAACTCGAAGAGTATATCCGCATTATCTCCAAACATGTTGAAAGCATAGAAGAAGTTGAGCCACAACTGGAGCTGCTCTTCCGTGAGGCTCGTCTGTGGCGGGAGAACCTCGACAAGAGTGATCGCGCCATGAAGGCGCTTGAGAAGATCCTGACCATCGACACCTCCAACCTGGAGGCCGCAGAAATCCTGATCCAGCTCTATGAAGAGGCGGGACAGCACAAAAAACTCCCCGAGGTACTGGAAATCCGTATCAACAATACGGAAGACGAGTACAGCAAGCGTGAGCGGATCGAGGAACTGGCCAATATTTACAACGAGCACCTGCGTGACAAGGAGTCCTCCTTCACGTGGTACCTCAAGGCCATCACGCTGGACCCCGAACGGATCGAGAACCGGACCCACGCCGAAGAGCTCGCTCCCGATGTCAAAGATGGATGGAAGCGACTGGTAGAGGATTATGAGGGAGCATACAAGAGCTTCGGTTCCATCGATGAGGCCCTGCCTCTCATGCACGTTGTCGCCAGAGCCCAGGAGATGGAGCTGGGTGATAAAGACAACGCGCTCATCACCTGTAAGCGGATTCTGGAGATTGAAGACTCCAATATGGATGCCCTCAATTCCTGCGAGCGCATTTACAACGACAAGCAGTCCTGGGAAGAACTCCTCGAGATCTACTCCAAAAAGATTGAACTGATCTTCGAAGACGAAGACAAAAAGGCCATCTATTGGAAAAAGGCGGAGATTTATGACTCCCTCCTGGAAAAACCGGAAGAGGCGGTCATCTGCTACAACGAGGTCCTTGATTTTCTCAGTGACGATCTGGAGACCCTGGCCCAGCTCGATGCCCTCTATGTTCGCCTCGAAAAATGGGAAGAACTGGCCGAAGTGCTGGTGAAAGAACTGGACCTCTCCGACGCCGA
>JAHJLU010000308.1 GCA_018821745.1 Myxococcota bacterium
AAAGTCTTTTACTTGCACCCAGCTCCAATAATCCAATTTAGAGGCAGCATGGCACTGGAATTGTTTTTCAAAATCTACTCATCGTTAAAGGAGCGATAGATTGCCACATTAACAGCCTGTTGAAATACACTCATTTGAAACCCCAATTATTCGCCTTCGAGGGCACATTCAATCGGTCTGTGTCAAAGCACTTGTTCCCTTTGCTGATGAAGAGAAATAGAAAACAACAGTATTGAGCAGAAAATTGAAAACCGACCGAATCACAACCATGATGCCCCTAACTCAAGCGGATCGCAAAACCCTCATCCCGCCATCGCGGTAAAGCCAACCGGCATCCTCATGTTTATAAAGCCATAGCATGGTCATTTCCGCATTATTTTTGGATGGCTGCCTTGAGTAGTGCCCTTGCTGCCTTGCATGTCTTCCCGTTTATCTACCTGAGCAATACAACCAGTTGATCCCTCGCCCGCGTGGCTGCGGTGAAAAGAAGTGACCTTTCTCGAATTCTGTCGAAGGCATCGAAGTCTACTTCCATCGATTTTCCAGAGGAAGCCTGGAGATGGTCCTCAGAGGGGACTCCTGTAAGTATCACCAGTGGATACTCTAGCCCCTTGACCCGGTGCATTGTCCCTATTTTAAGCGTCTCGGTCTCATTTGCAGGGTCTGCATTGAGGATAGTGGCGGGAACATTCGCTTTTTTTAGTAGCCGCTCCCATACTCTGACTTCATTGTTGGATTTGGCAACGAGGCAAATATCGCCAGGTCGGATTTCCTTCCCCAAGCACTGATGTATGTATTCAACAACCCAGCGGTGTTCTTCCTCTGTCGTCGCAAACCGCTCTATAATTGGCGTAGAGCCTATTCGAAGGCTTGTGTAGCGATCCAGGGAGTCCACTTCGCCATCAAGGTCGTCAAAGATGTGCCCTTTCAGCAACTTCACCGCGAAATCTCTTATTTTTTCCGTGGTTCGGTAATTGATCTTCAAACTGCTAGAGCGCCCCCGAGTCTCGATCCCAAGATGGGAAAGGACCACAGGTACATTGTAAATTCGTTGATGGGGATCCCCAGTGATAAAAAGGTCATCTGGACCTGGTGGGACGAGCAGTCGGATGACACGCCATTGCTCGGGAGTCATATCCTGAGCCTCGTCAACAATAACTGCTCTATAGGGGACAAATGAATCATCATTGGTAATAGCGGTTACCACATTACGGTAAATGTCGCTCCATTCTCGCCGTCCCAGCCTCCCTAAAAGCGCCATATAGTCTGAATAGACCGACCATATCTCGCGGCGCTGGCCCCGGGTGAGACGCGTGCCCATTCCCACGCGACGGATGTTCTTGTATTGTTCCCAGTTCTCAATACCATGAAAGTCAATAACCAGTTGCTTTTCTTTCTTCATAAACCCACAGGTCAATTCTGCACCCTGCTTCGCAATCGCCTCTTCCCAGCAGCGTTCTATCTGGTGAGCGCTGGGCAGCTCAAGATCTTGACCCAGATGGTTCAAATACCATTTGCACCATGAGGAGATGTTGTAAACATCGATCCTCTCCATGAGCGGTTCTCCGGCGAGGTAGGTGAGGTTCCTGCGAATGGAGGTAGCGAGATTCCTGTTGAAGGCGGTAAAGAGTATTTTCTCCTCGGGTCGCTGGCACATTTGAGCAAGCCACACGGCACGGTGCATGGCGACAACGGTCTTTCCAGTTCCAGCTCCGCCCAGAACCTTTGCAGGGCCGCTATATGACCGTCGGATAATAGCATCCTGAGAAGGGTGTAGAAAAACTCGCCATGCATCTAAAGGGCCGCTGAGGATTTGTTCGAACTCCTCGGTTGATGCAATCGGCGAGAAACTGCGTCGGCTCTGGGGATGGGCGAGGGCTCTCCGCCAGTCGGTAGTATCAACTTCATTCACAAGAGGCGGCGCACTTTGCAGATAAACTAGCACTTCATCGACGCTCAAACCGACAGAGAGATAAGTCAGGCCCTCTTGGACCTCTTCAGGGAGTAAGGGTTTAAGCTGCTCGAGTGTCTGTTGATCGGTTATAGCTCGTAGTGAGGGCAGCAGTATTCGAGGGACCCCAAGGCGACATAGATCTTCATCGGAGCACTCTCCGAATAGGCCATCCCCGTTAGCCCAAGCAGGGGCCGAGTCTTCTGGTGGCAGAGTTTGATTGGTAGTTCTAGCGGAAGAACTGTCATCATCTTTGAGATCGATGCGTTCCACCACGCGCTCAACCTCCACCGTGTCATATACCTGCATAACACCTGTGACATCGTTGACCTCAAAGACTTTGTTCATAGCCCACTGGTACGCTTCATCGTGATGATCTACCCAAACGAGCACAAAATCCTCACCCTTGGGAGGTTGTAATACAATTCCACGATAG
>JAHJLU010000309.1 GCA_018821745.1 Myxococcota bacterium
GCGTCGGCGAGGGGATCCCGCACACGAAATCCCGCCACGCGATCCGAGATGGCCGAGGGGACCTCCAGGTAAATAATTTTCCGGTGGTCCTGCTTTGGCAGATCCTTGATCTCCAGAATTCGACCCTCTCCAATAACAGCGCCCTCGTAATCGGTGACATCGAGGAGACTCTTTTCTTCCACAAAGGAGATGTTAAATTCATAGGGGATGGCTATTTTCGACACCATGCCGGAGGGATCATGGCCCGGGTGTACCAGGGTGATGGCCAACCCGGGACAGGCCAGTATGCATCGCTCACACCCCAGACACTTCCCGGAAAATTCAGGCAGGTTCATGATGTTTCCATCCATGGTGATGGAGTCGAGGGGACATGCGAAGGCGCAGGGATTACAGGGAATCTCCTGATAGCAATGAATTACGGGGTATACATTTGCCGGCCGCGCGTCAGGCGACACCGGTGGCAATGCCTGGTCGAGGTAATGAGACGTGGGATGCCACTCCCCGGTTGGCTCAATGGAGAAGCCAATCGCATCAGTAACCTTATGGGTCTTTAAGGCCCCCGTCTCAAAGTCCTGACGATAGATATTCTGACCAAAAAGGGAAAAGGAGGCCTTGGTGTGGAAGCTCTGGCTTCTCTGGGGCAGGGTACGCCCGGGCCGACTCTTGAGGATACCCGCAAGGGGCTCCCACTGCGGTGGAATATCGACCTGAATACCGAGATGCCGGGCAATTCGCCGGCCGGTGATTTTCCCACTGAAGATGGCCGCCGATGCCTCGGCAATTTCTTCCGCGTCCCCTGCCGAGAAGGTGGGCATCCCGTATTGGAGCGCTTTCTCCAGCAGCTCATTGACCGGAGAGAGTCCCACTGCGACGAGGACGGTGTCTGCGTCAAGGATAAACTCTGTGCCGGGAATTGGCTTGAAATTTTTGTCTATCTGGGCGACAAGCACGCGCTCCACCTTCCCGTCGCCCTGGGCGGAGAGGATGGTGTGGGAAGTCCAGATTGGCACCCCGAGCCGTCTCACCTTGTCAACATGGACTTTGTAGCCACCGCAGGCAGGCATGGCCTCCACCAGGCCAACCACATCAATACCGGCCTGCAGTGCGTGATAGGCTGCGATAACACCGACGTTTCCCCCACCGATGATAAAGAGCCGCTCCGCACAACGAACCTGATCCCGATTGACGAGGGTCTGGAATGCTCCCGCTCCATAAACCCCTGGAAGATCCGACCCTGGAAAGACCAGTGTCTTCTCTCTGGCCCCCGTCGCGACCAGGAGTACACCGGGCTTGACCAGGCGATATTGCCCATCGCAGACAACACCCACTGTTTTATCGCTGTATACTCCAACCGCGGTGGCCTTCAGCCAGAGCTCCACGCTCGGCAGTTCAAGCAGATCATGAGTGAGGATTTGTCCGATCTCCACTCCCCGGGTCCCGGCATAGCAGTCCGCGACGGAACCGAAGAAATTGTGGGTCTGGAGGGAGAGTTTCCCTCCCGCCTCCTCCTTGTCATCGACTATGAGCACTCTGACTCCAAGACGCCCCAATTCGATGGCACCGTTGAGTCCGGCGGGGCCGCCACCGATCACCATGACATCAACCTCGTGAGTCTGAGGAAAGGCCAGTGTATCTATGGGGTTCAGGAGAGAATCCTCAAGAACCGGGAGCCCTTCAAGACTTCTCACATTGATGCCTGCCGAGACCGGCGTCATGCATGCCTTCACCGGCTTCCCGTCAACAATCACCATGCATTGGGAGCACTGACCATTTGCACAGAAAATTCCCTGGGCGCCACCATCCCGGTGGTGATGTCCAAATACCGAAATTCCCTGAGCAAACAACGCAGAGGAAATCATTTCACCTTCATAGCCCATTATTTGAACCCCATTGAAAGCATACGTGACAGATTTCCCGGTTTTATTTTTTAGGATGGGGTGATTTTCTATCCTGTGATTCGTCATTGAGATGCTCCCCGAAGGATGAGCCTTCTTCCATGGTCCGCAGGGTGATCCTGTTGCAAAGAACCACTGACCGTGGCAGCAAAATGTAGATGCACGGACCTTTTCTAATAAAGTAGTCAGGGCAGGTCAACAACAATGGACCAGGTCGAATATGATAAAGTGATTTTTTTCACCACACGTCTCATTTTCGCGGCCAACAGGCGCAGGGGTTCCGTTCATTTGGGCCCTCGAAATGGTTCAAATCATCTTGTCTCTATGTTATATTCCGCCCATGAAAAATCATCCCTCTTCTGTAGCGACAACAAAAACTCCCATTTTTTCTCTGTCTATTGCCACCGTTGTCTGGCTCACCATCGCCAGTTTCGGGTGCACCCCACCCGGGATTCCCAAACCCAAAGGCGAAACAAAGGCCGACGCCGATGCAAAAAGGAAGAGGGAACTGCTTGAGAAGCGCAAGTGTATACTCACCTCCACCCGCCGGCAGAATATTGTCGACACCATCCACGGGGTCTCCGTCGCCGACCCGTATCGCTGGCTTGAAAACGGGAAGACCGAGGAGACAAAATCCTGGCTCAACGAGCGGGATACCTGCACCCGTAAATACCTCTCCACTCTCCCTGGCAAGACTCAGATCCGGCAGCGTCTTGAAAAATTAAATTATTTCGACAAAATGTCAGCTCCATCCCACAAGGGGAAGCGATTCTTCTACTCCCGCCGTCACGCCGACAAGGAAAAGAGCGTCTATTACTGGAAAGAAGGGGAAGCGGGTGAGGAAAAGATCCTCCTGGATCCCAACACCATGAGCACCGACGGCACCCTCTCCCTCAAGGGCATCTACATCTCCTACGATGGCAAATGGGCTGCCTACAAGGTGAGCAAAAACAACGCCGACTCTGCCTCACTCCACCTGATGGAAGTTGCCACGGGCAAGGAGAGCACCCAGGACACCATCCCCGGCTGCAAGTATGCCTCCGCCGAGTGGGATAAATCGGGAAAAGGATTTTATTACACCCGCCTGCCACAGGATAAAACCATCAAAGCCGATGAACTTCCCGGATATGCAGAGATTTATTACCATAAAATCGGGACCGACTACAAAAAGGACCGGCTGGTCCACGGAAAAACGGGTGATCCCAGAAAATTCATCTTTCCTCAGACCTATCACGACGGAAGGTACCTGGTTGTTTCGGTCATGTTTGGCTGGGCCAACGTGGATGTGTACTATAAAGATCTCCGTGGTGGTTCCAAGTTCAGGACGCTTGTCAAAAACTCAAACGCCATGTACCAGGTGGAGTATTACAAGGGCAGCTTCTATGTGCTCACAAACGCTACCTCTCCCAGATACAGTCTCTTTAAAGTGAATCCCAACAGACCCGCCAGGAAGCTCTGGAAGGAAATTGTCAAGGCGAGGGAAGGGGCTGTCCTTCAGAACGTCGCAGTCATCGGCGGGAATCTCGCCCTGACCTATCTGGAGAAGGCCTCCTCACGTGCTGAGGTTGCAGACCTCAAAGGAAAAAAAATCCGTGATGTGGAGCTCCCCGGTATTGGTTCGACCCGCGGTCTCCATGGAAGTCCTATTCATGACGAGGCCTACTACAGCTTCTCAACCTTCACCAACCCCCCGACCATTTATAAAACCAGTATCAAGAAGGGGGGTTCATCGCTCTATTCCAAGGTAAAACTGCCATTCACTCCAGACTCCTTCACCACGGATCAGGTGGAGTATTACTCCAAAGATGGCACCAAGGTGACCATGTTCATTATCCGCAAAAAAGAGTTCAAAAAGGATGGAACTACCCCATTCATTCTGTATGGTTATGGCGGATTCAACATCAGCGAGACACCCCGTTTCAGCCCCTCCAGAATACTGTGGCTGGAGCGCGGAGGCGCCATCGCCATTCCCAATCTTCGCGGTGGCGGTGAATATGGCGAAGACTGGCACAAGTCCGGGATGCTCAGCAAAAAGCAAAATGTCTTCGACGACTTTATTGCAGCAGCCAAGTATCTCATCGATAAAAAGTACACCAGCGCATCCCGATTGGCCATTCGGGGCGGATCCAATGGCGGTCTTTTAGTGGGAGCGGCAATGGTCCAGGCGCCCAATCTGTTCAAGGCGGTCTCCTGCCATGTCCCGCTTCTGGATATGGTCCGGTACCACAAATTCGGCTCGGGCAAAACGTGGATCGCCGAATACGGCAGCGCGGATAAAGTGGACCAGTTCCATTTTCTGTATGCCTATTCCCCATATCATCATGTCACCAAAGGGACTAAATACCCTGCCCTGCTCATGAACACCGCAGACTCCGATGATCGTGTGGACCCGATGCATGCCAGGAAATTCGTCGCCATGATTGAATATGCTCAGGGTTCATCCGCCAACCCAGTGTTCCTGCGGCTCGAGAAAAATGCCGGCCACGGCGGTGGTGATATGGTGAAGAAAAAGGTCGCCGCTGCTACCGATGAGTACCTCTTCCTCATGGACCAGCTGGGAATGATTTCTTCCGAAAAATCCAAAGCCCCCACCCCTGCCTCAAACGAAACCGACGACTAAAGTCCCTCCTTACCCCAAAATTTTCTGCTGCAGCGCAAGCAATTCACCGATTCCCTTTTTCGCAAGGGAGAGCATTTCGCCGAGTTCTTCTACGGTAAAGGTGCGCTCCTCGGCGGTACCCTGCACTTCCACCAGCTTCCCCTCCCCGTCCATGACAAAATTCATATCCACGGCGGCCCCGAAATCCTCCTCATAGTTCAGATCCAGAATTGCCGTGTCCTGATAAATGCCACAACTCACAGAGGCCACCGGTGTCCGGAGCGGATCTCCCGTAAGCTCCCCGTTTAGCTTCAGTTTTTGCACCGCAAGGGCGAGGGCCAAGTATCCGCCTGTGATTGAGGCGGTGCGAGTCCCGCCGTCTGCCTGAAGCACGTCGCAATCCACCGTAATCAGACGCTCCCCCAATGCTTCCAAATCCACGGCAGCTCGCAGGGCCCTGCCAATCAACCGCTGAATCTCTGTGGAGCGTCCCTGCACTTTCCTCCCGATTCGCCCGGAGGCAGATCCGGGGAGCATTGCATACTCGGCAGTGACCCATCCCCGGCCTTTCCCTCTCATCCAATCGGGCACGGATCCGGAGATACTCGCGGCACAAATAACCGCTGTTTTTCCAAAACGCAC
>JAHJLU010000310.1 GCA_018821745.1 Myxococcota bacterium
CTCAGCAATCTAAGATAATTGGAGCGGATGTGCTTCGTCGCATCAACACGGAACCCATCCAGGTCAAAAGTTTCAACCCACCACATGGCATCCTCGATGAGGCCGTGGACAAGCTCCTGGTTTCGGTGATTGTAATCAGGAAGATATTCCGTAAACCAGCACGTCAGGGCATATTCATTCCATCCAAGGATTCCACACTTGTTCTTCCAGAACTCGTCGGGATTTGTGGATCCGGGGTAGTTGAACCAGAAAGGATTGCCCTCGTGTTCAATGTGCAATGGGTGATCAATGAAAATATGGTTTGCAGCCCAGTCAACCAGCACGCGAATACCCCTCGAGTGGGCCTCGGCCACCAGCTCTTTCAGATCATCCGTGGTCCCGAAATGGTTCTCAACCTCCCGGGCGGCCTGGGGCCAGTAGGCGTGGTATCCACTGAAACTCTGCTCACAATCACCGGGCAGAGAATAATCAGGGTTATCCATGGGAGTTGAGAGCCACAGCGCGGTTATGCCCAGAGAATCAAAATATCCATCACGCAATTTCTGTGTAATCCCCCTCCAGTCACCTCCCTGCCAGTTGACCTGGGGATCGAGACCGTCGATGGGTGCATCGTTTGAACTGTCACCGCTGAAGAATCGATCAACGAAGATAGAATAGAGCGTCATATCCTCCCAGTTCAAGGATTCCTGCTCAAACCATACTGGAAAAGTCCGATGAAACATTCGTCCCATTACATCAGTCGCGGTAAAGGAGAAACGATATTTCCCGTGAGACAACCCGGTGCCGGTCGCTACAGCCATGCCGCTGTGTTCATTGTAATCCAACTGGGCATCCACCAACTCCTCCCCCTTGAAAACCAAAAGTTCAACGTTCTGAATTTGCTCCCCATCCCCGGCGCGAAATACCTGCACAGCCAGCGACAGAGATCCCTGGGCGAATTGCACATCGGTTTGGAGTTCCTCAAGGTAAGGGGTATCGCAGTCGGGAAGAATAAGCAGCGAATTTTCATTCTGCTGGGATTCATCAAAGATGGAGTAGGGATTACCCGAGTCGTTGAACCAGTCGGTGTCGTTGAGGACAATTTTGTAATGATGCTCACCCGGGGGCAAAACAGAAGCGGCTCCATTCTCGTGGGCATTGGAAGTTAAGCGGCCTAACCATCGGTATCCGTCCCTCAGGAGGACAACTCCTGATTCGATGGACCAGTCATTAAAGCTCCCGACCACCTTTGCCCCATTCTCGGAACCGGCTGGGTACTCGATGGTGACAGCACAATCGGTGCGGACGGGAACCTCCTGTATGTTGTTATTATTGTTGTTTTGAGTAGACGAATCATCGTCACAGTTACTCAGCGAGAGCAATAAAAATATAAATAATAGCCTTTTCATGCATTCACCAATCAACAAAATAAATCGTCTGGGCCTCTCCCTCGAGAGAGTATACCCCGATTCATCTTTTTCGCTCTATTTGCGCGTATGTTCTTTGGATTTGTCCGTCGAATGTTCTGACTTTTTTGAACCAGTCGGCTCATCAACGGGCGAAGATTTATTTGATTTATTTTTTTTCATATAGCCGGGCTTCTTGGGAGGGCCAGCTTTGGATGGCAACGCTGTTCCTTTTCTACCCAATTCTTCAATCTCATCGAAGTCCGCCAGCTCCAACTCGGAACAGCAATCGTCTTCATCGACGGCTCCGGGATCAGGAGACGATATAGCAGGCTCTTTGGGGGAATCAAGCACTTCGCTTTCATCCATCGTTTTAAATTCCTGAAAGGAGTCTTTGGAATCTGGATTTTTCGCAGGATCGGCTATTTCATCCGAGGACGCGCCTCCATCCCATCGCGGTGGACTCATGGGCAAGGGGACAAGACTGATCTCTTCCTCGATGATGTCGTCAACATCGGAAATCTCTTCGTAGGCATCCTCCTCCAGAGGATATCCGTAACTCCCGACAGGCAACTCAGAGAGTATCTCTGCTTCGGTGATTTCAATGGGATCAGTGGTACGCTCCCTTGAGGCGTGAAGCTCTTCCATCGCCCTGATCTCGCTGAGCAGAAAGCTTCCCGTCCGGGTATTGGTCTTAAAATTGTACCACATGCACTCGGTAATATCGATGAACCCCGCAAGAAAAACCTGAACATTGTCATCAAGGTGGTGCTGACAACGCTCCAGTGCCGCAACGTTGAGCGGGTCTGCCATGGCTATCTGTACAACCCCTGACTCGGGAACTCTTCCGAAGGGAAGCACCAGGTACTGCTCACACACCGACAAGGGGATCAAAGAGACGATAGACTCCGGTATTTCACGCCCGCTCAATCGAATGATGGGAATATCCAGCTGGAAACTCAACGCATGGACCAGTTGGTCCTCACTGATATACCCGCGTGAGAGCAGAATGCGCCCCAGAGGACCACCCCAGACACGCTGAATCCAGAGACAAATGGCCAACTGATCCGCAGTGATCGCTTTCTGGTTTAACAGAATCTGCCCAAGCTTCATTGTGCCCTCTTTCTTCAGGCGAAACAGTTATCAAACAGTTATTGCAATAAGCACTTAATATTACCCCTACACGTCAAATTTGCAAAGCGGAATAAACGAACCTGTTATTTTGAACGGGGAGCCCATCGGGGGAAGAAGAAGGATACGCCGAAGTGGAAGAACATGGTGTTTTCCCAAATATCATCCTTGGAGTCGACAATAACCCATTCAGTCTGATTATCTGTTGGCCCACCAAGAACGGTGTCACCGTTGGTGTCGAAACCTGCGGCGTTACGTTTGATGTAGAGCCAGCGGAATTCAACATTGATTGCAACCGAGCGGTTAATGAAAACTTTGAGGCCCACACCGGCCTGGGGACCGAATTTCCAGCCACCATTTTCTTCTCTGATGTCGAGATGGAGACGGTGTGGCGAAGCCGCAGAAGAAGGGCTGTCAACATACTTGCTGCTGTTGAGGCTGCCTGACTCCAACTGAACTATCCCGAGACCACCGAAGAAGTAGAGGTCGAAGTTGAAAAAGACAGAGGAGAAGAGTGCCATTTTCCCAAAGGCCGGAGTGTAAGCGACGTATGGGCCCATGACCATTCTGATGGTATCAAGGGCGTCAGTCATGGCCGACTTGGAAGGAGTGGGGTTGATGTACGTATCGGTCTCCAACTCGTTGGGGAGCGTGGATTTAATCTCGCTGGTCAGACCCGAATCAATGGACAATGGGGAGTAGTGAGCCGCAAACCCAATGGAAAAGAGATCATTGAAGTGATACTCCGCTTTCACGCCGATCAGGAAGCTGTGCTTGTAATCCTGAAGGAAGGAAACACCGAGAGATGGAGAGACTTCAAATCTGTTTGGCAAATAGAGAATCCGTCGACGAACGGCCGGTTGTCCCTCAAGTGGATCGCCTCGCTTGACCGCATAGGCTGCAACAGAAACCGTCAACAAATTCACTAGGAGGAGCAAATTAAATAATTTTTTCATGCGGGTACTCCTTCAATCCTATTTGAATGTTGTATATGTGAAATCGGTGGGGAAAAAGACAGAGATACCGATTTGGAACACAATGTTGTTAATAAAACGCGCTGCAGCATTACTCTCGCCGTCCTCAGCGCTGGCCTGAGTGTTATCGCGGTTCGAGTTCTCGAATTTATCCTGCATCATATAGTTGCGAACCGATGCATTGAGCGTCAGCCATTTGGAAATAAAGATCCTGAACCCGACCCCAACAAGAATGGTAATATTGGTGTTGGACCAGGGCTCATGTCCGGCGTTTCTGGGGATGACTTCGGTCCCCGTCACACCGAGACCACCCGTCAGGAAAATACCCCACTGGAGAATTTTCTTGTTGTGGATGGCCATCTTGCCGTACGCGGCCTCGTAGTTGGCGTTAACCGTTGCCGAGTACAGATACTGGTTCAGCGTAGGCAGCGCCCGCTGCTGGAGGCCCGTGAGATAGGCCCGGTCGGTCTGCTGTTTAACGTAGGCATGACCGCCAACACCGAAACTCAGCGCATCGGAAAGGTAGTAGGAGAACTCACCACCCAGCAGAAAATGCCGGATTAGGTTATCGTTCATGGTGATACCCATGTAGGGGATCAACTCAACGCGCTTTTGTTTCAGAATGAGTTTTCTGGGGACAACTTTAATGTCGGACCAGTAACCTCTCTCGTCCCCACCAAGCGCCGCCGTAGTAGTCGTTTTGAGGTTTTTTGTGGCCGCGGTGCCCGTCTTGCCGGGAGTTTTCGTCTTCGGCTTGGAGTCCACATCCACGTCCACATCAACATCCACATCGTCAGCAGCCGGCTTGGTCACCGGTTTTTTAGTGGTACCGGTGGTGGGAGGGCCATCCTCATCTTCTTCGATTTTGATGTCATCTGCTCCTTTGGAGTCAGGCTTTTTGACATCCTTCCCTGTTTTCTTGGCAGCTTTTTTCCCCTTGCCCTGGGCCGCTACAAAAGTTGGAGCGGTTGCCAGAGCGACAATCGTAAGGAAAGTGGTAAACCAGAGTTTCATTTACAGGCCTCACTAGCGAGAGTTAATAGGTCCTTGGTTTTTCTTCGACAAAACACACAACCATTATGGCTGTTTGA
>JAHJLU010000311.1 GCA_018821745.1 Myxococcota bacterium
GGGTGAAAGCGCTGGACTTTGCCCACACCATCGTCAAGCTGGCCATGGAGTCACAAAAGCCTGACGCCCGGCGGGAACGAGGATACATGGAGCGGGACAGAAAGAACATCATCCAGCGGATGGTCAAGGACACCAACAATATGACTCCCGTGGCCGACAAACTGGTGTTTCGCATGTTCCTCGAGCGCTTTGGAACTCTCCCCGCAGCGCAACGACCCGCCTGGTTCGAGACAGCGCTCAAGGGAAAATACACCAGGGAATCCATCGACACATTTCTTGGGCAGCTCCCCGGGGCGACCCGGATCTACTCAACGCCGGCCAGGGAGGCCATGCTCAAGAGCAGCGTCGCCCGGTTGAAGCAGTCACCCGATCTTTTTATCCGGATCGCCTTCGGTCTCTACGAGGCGCGGGAGGCCGCTCACAAACGCAGGAAGATCAATGCCGGGGCCCTCTTTCGGCTGCTCCCGCATTACCTGGAGTCGCTCATCGCCCAGCGCGGCAGCCTGTTCTACCCCGACGCCAACGCCTCCCCGCGCATCTCCTTCGCCCATGTGTGGGGATACGCCCCCAGGGACGGGCTGTGGGCCACTCCCTTCACGACCCTCACGGGGCTGCTGGCCAAGAATCGGGAAAAGGATCCCTTCCTTGTCCCCCAAAAAGTCCTCGCCTTCGGCAAGGCGACAAAAAACAACCCCTATGTTGACGCAGCTCTTGGCGATATCCCCATGTGCTTCCTCTCAGGGGCCGACACCACGGGGGGCAACTCCGGCAGCCCCGTGCTCAACAGTCGGGGGGAATTTATCGGCCTCAACTTCGATCGGGTGTACGAAAACATCGTGGGGGATTTCGGCTACGGACCGGCCCGCAGCCGCAACATCATGGTGCACGTAAACGCCATTCTCTGGTGGCTCGACAACATTATGGGCGCCACCCGCCTGCTCTCTGACATGGGAGTAAAACCCGCCACAACAAAACCCTGATTGCGCCGGGAGTTTTTCAACGGGCAGGTAAAGAGCGATCTCCTGTCCGGAAATAATCCCTCCCACCGGAACAATTTCCCCCCTTTTGACCACATTCAGCTCTCGACACAATAATTTTCTCCCATGCACCCACCTCCACCCATAATTTTTTTTTCCTGCCAGGGAGCCGGCATTTTCCGGCCCGGTGTTTCCACACATACTGGATCAAACCACGCCTGTTCCGCACCCAATTCCTCCGCTGGAGTATCACCCGAGACCGCTCAGGCTGGAAGCGCCGACCAATGGCAGTCACGGCGATGTCACTCGAATAATACCATGAAAATAATATAGATTTAGTCTATGACCCGCCAGGCACCTGATTCTCAAATATTATATTAGTATCGCAATATTACAACGGCTTGATATTCCAATATTCCGAAATCACCTGTAACTCGGGACGATAAATTTTTTTCTTGAAACTTCTGTCTCGAATTACTAACCTTTTTATATCCCGAAAAGTTGAGGAGAGCCGGCGCGTTTTCGCCATAACGCGCCATACATCTGGACTTGAAAACGACGCCAGCTTCATCAGGTTCGCGTAAAACCCGGATATGGCATGTGTCCCCAGACTCCTTGCCGGGCCTGCGCGGAAGAATACAGGATAGTACAATGCATACGACTCTGTCACCAAGACAATCCGCACTGAATGTTCTCGAGATAGCCATCGATAAATTTCACAAGCGACCCGGGGAGGCCCTCCCGCTCATGTCCATGGCCTCAGCCTGGGACAGCGTTCAAAAGGAGTCCAACTGCTTTGGAGATGGTATCAACTACGCCCTCTCCATGGGGTGGCTCTCCAGGGAACAAGGTCCCATCCTCCCGCGCATCACGCTCACCAGCGCTGGATTCAAGCGCAAATATACCGTGGCCCGCTCCCGAACACCCTTCTAAATGATTATGGCTCCCATGGGAGTCAACCTTCCGCATCAATTTTCTTGTACAATCAATCCCATTGGGAAATGTGGCGCTTCTGGAGTAATCGCTTGACGGATCGAGCGGAGCCGCCCCGGGCAATACCCCGGGCAACAGGCTCGGGGTCGATAACCACACTGCCCGCCACCAGCGTGAGGGCTGTGGATTGAAGGAGTTCCCGTGACAGGGGAACCGAAGGCCCTACCAGCGCAACGGTCCGCGCCCTGGAGCACAGGGGGAGGAGCCCCTCCAGCGTATCGTTGAGCATGGTGGTCCCCGTGATCACCACAACGTCACAGTGTGGCAGGAGCACGGGCTCCATGGAGGGAGGATGGCAGCCGGGGATATCCCGCAGGTCGAAGACATGGATTCGGGCGCAGTTGGCTCGTAATTCAGGGAGAACAGGATAAAAATACCCAACAAGCCCCACGGTGTCGGTCCGCTCGATACCGCACATGTGAGACAGGGTTCCCGACGGGTCTCCTCTGGCGGGCATGTTGAGCAGTGCATTGACCGCCGAGAGCCACAGGGAACGGAGGATGGGGTCCGATGACCGGTACTGGTCAAGGAGCCGGGCCGCTGACTGCCCTTCAAACTCTTTGACGAAGGGACGGGAGAGAAACTCAACGGCGGAGGTGCTCCAGTTGGGCAGCGGTTCAC
>JAHJLU010000312.1 GCA_018821745.1 Myxococcota bacterium
CCTGCCCCAGACGCAGCGCATTGTCGACAGTCATGGGCTCCCGGTTTGCCTCTCCTCTGACACCATCGGTTCCGAACAATTTTCGCATTCTCGCTCCTTTGCCGCCGGTACCCCGCAGGTCTCTCCCGGACGGCACATTACTTACTCTTTTTTTGTCCCGGGTTCAGCAAAAATCCCCGGGGCCATATATCCATTGATTCAACCCGAAGCAGGACAAATACCTACTCGGCAATAGTCATTCCCGAAACCCGTTTTCTCAAGGCCGCAACCGCATTGGGTTCGCCCATGACAACGAGGATCAATCCCGTCTCCAGCCGGAAATCAGAGCTGGGACCATAAAGATAGCTCCCGTCGTGTGGGTTCTTTATCGCAAGAACAAGCAGTTCGCCCTCGGTAGCGATTCCCGCGTCGCCCAGAGGCGTGCCTCCCAGTTTTGACCCCGTGGAGATTGTCAACTCCTCAAGGCGGAGATTCTTGGACTTGTCCCGGAGCATAATATCAATAAAATCGACCACCTGGGGCCTGATCATTTCAGATGCCATGCGCATTCCGCCGATAAAACTGGTGGAGACGACGGAATCGGCGCCGGCGATCTTCATGCGCTCGGAGGTGCGAAGGTCTATGGCCTTGGACACAATTCTCAAGGAGCCGTTCATCTGCCGCGCGGTTATGGTAACAAACAGGTTGTCCTTATCTGCAGGCAGCGCCGACATGAGGCCATAGGCACGTTCAATCCCGGCAGCCTGGAGGGTCTTTTCATCGAGGGCATCCCCTACAATATAAAGTACCTCGCCGTACTGCTTCAACTCTTCCGCCTGCTCCACAACAATATCTTTATTGATCTCAACTACCACCAGGGGCCACTTGGTCACCATGAGCTCCTTGACAATGTGGACCCCCTCACTGCCCAGGCCACAGACGATGACATGATTCCTCAACTCGTTTATTTTTTTCAACATTTTCCGCCTCTGGTTTATCCTGCTGAAGGCCCCCTCAACGAAAAAGGTGGTCATGCTCGACACAATATGAACATAAACCACCAGCCCGAATACCAGCATGATGGTGGTATAGACCCGGATTACCGGATCGCTCATCTCCGCCAGGACCTCGCCGTACCCGGTGGTGGTAACGGTGATCATCATCATGTACAGGCAGTCGAGGAAGCTCCAGGTGACCCCCGGCTTGACCGTGGGCATATAAAAAAGCCCCAGCAGATAGAACCCGAGGCTCCCCACAATGACCAAAACAATGAGCACCACAAAGGCGGTAAAAAGCCGTCGCTTGATGGAATTCATTTTGTCGAATATGGAATCAGCCACGGAACACCTTTGAAACCATCATGAAGAAACCGGTCGAGTGGAGTGATGGTACATAGAACACGACCTCTCTGTCAAACGTTATCATAAGATCTCTCTCAGCCCGCCGGGGCCTCAGGAGAAATCTTCAGGGTGGATACCACGAGTAAACCCTTGAAAAGGATGGGGGGCCGACTATTCCTGCAAAAAAGTTGTGGTACAAAATGACACATGGTAGTATCAAGGGAGAGAATGTAGGTAAAGGTGTCAAAAATGACCACAAAAGTACAACGACAGCCACAGCAGATAACTTCCAACCTCAAAAAGGAGATGTGGGGCATCGCCCTGCTGGGGAGTGCTGCCCTCCTGGGTGGCGGCCTCCTGAGCCTCCAGGCGGGCGACGGCAGACTCATGGGCCCCTTCGGCCAGCTGCTCTCCCTGGGACTCTACGCGCTGCTCGGCATGGGTTCCTATCTGGTGATCGCGGCTCTCTTCTCCATTGCCTGGGGGATCTTCACCGGACGGTTCAACCTGAAAGATATCAGGCTCTGGATTGGGTACACCGGCGCGACTATCACTGGGACCATCCTCATGTTCCTCATTTTCCCCTCCTACAGGCTGCAGGGGCTCTCCGCCGGGGGTAAAACAGGCGAGTTCGTCGGTTCCATGGGCATCTCCCTCTTCTCCAAGGCCGGCACCTTTCTCATCACGGGCACCGCGATGATCCTCTTCCTCGTCCTCGCTACCCAGACCTCACCCGCCAAAGGGGTCATCTCCGTCGCCCGATTCGCCAGCTTCATCATGTCATCACTGGCCAGAGGAGCCACCGCGCTGGGCAAAGCCATTGTGGCTCTCTTTGCGTGGGAGAACGCCGAGGGCCAGCCTCCTGAAGAGACACAGCTCTCCTCCGCTGACGGGAGCCTCGATACCGTTGCGGACGAAGCATCCCCCCTCCCCGCCAGCCAGTCAGAGATAAATGATGCCTCCGAGGGCGCCACTGAATCTTTAATAACGGAAGTTCCGGGAGACGACGCACCTCTTGAATCTTCATCCCCGGCTGATGAGATCACTTCAGAAGACCCCGCGGGAGCAGAATCCGCAGCAATCCCCGGCAAGGGCCGCGGAAAAAAAGCCAGAGGCACCAATACCAAGCCCATGCCCAGACAGCCGGTCTCAGTGGACCCGGTAAAAGCAGCCTCCGCTGCCAGGACCACCAAACCCCCCGTGACCGAACCGGCCAAATCTGCACAGAATCAGGCTCCCGTTGCGTCCCCGGCGCCGACCGGCACGGTGGCACCGGCCATGGCGACCATCGGCCCCCGGATTCTCAACATGGAAGAGAGCGACGAGAGCCGCCTTGCGACACTCAAAGAGTTCCGCGACGAGCTGGGAGAATTTGTTCTCCCCGATCCCGAGATCCTCCACTACGAGAAGACCCAGGGGACCGGCATGGACCCCGAGACCATGATCAACCTCTCAAGTCGCATGGTCAGTGCCCTGGCAGATTACAAAATCTCGGGCTCCGTCACGGAGATCCACCCGGGTCCCGTGGTCACCATGTATGAATTTGTCCCCGAGGCGGGCATCCGCGTCTCAAAAATTGAATCCCTGAACAAGGATCTGGCCCTCTCTCTCGCTGCCACCCGGGTCAGGATCGTTGCCCCCATCCCCGGGAAATCCGCCGTGGGCATCGAGGTCCCCAATAAGCGGCGCCAGACCGTCTACATCAAAGAGGGAATCGCCGACACCGCATTTCAGGAGTCAAAGTCCAAACTCACCATGGTGCTGGGCAAAGATATCAAAGGGAAGAACATCTGCTGCGACCTCGCAAAGGCCCCCCACCTCCTGGTCGCCGGCGCCACCGGATCGGGAAAGAGCGTCGGCGTCAATACCATGATCATGTCCATCCTCTACAGGGCGACGCCCAGGGATGTCCGCTTTATCATGATTGACCCAAAAATGGTGGAGCTCAGTATCTACAATGACATCCCCCATCTTTTGCTGCCCGTGGTCACGGATCCCCAGAAGGCAAACCTGGCCCTCCAGTGGGCGGTCAAAGAGATGGAGCGGCGCTACCAGCTCCTCTCCGATCTCAAAGTCCGCAACCTGGGTGATTACAATACCCGCGTCGAAGAGCTGGTGGAGTGCGGCATCGAGGAGACACCGGAGCACCTCCCCGCCATCGTCGTTGTTATTGACGAGTTCGCCGACCTCATGATGGTGGCGGCGAAGGACGTGGAAATCGCTGTGGCTCGAATCGCCCAGAAAGCCAGAGCCGTTGGAATCCACCTGATTCTGGCAACCCAGCGCCCCTCAACTGATGTCA
>JAHJLU010000313.1 GCA_018821745.1 Myxococcota bacterium
CCTGCTTTGACACTGGCTCGCCATGAGCCCTCGGGCCACACGGGAAGCGGTGAATCAGGCCTGGGTACGGGCCTCTCTTCCCGGGGAATCCCACGGTAGGCGGACCCGTAAAGATAGCCCGCAAGGGTCTGTCGCATCTGGCTGACAAAGGGGAAGGTAGCGGCGACCTCTCCCTTGAAATAGTTCCAGGGATATTGGTGCCAGGCCTCGTTGACATTCATGTTGTTCTTGTTGTACTGGCCTGTTGTCAGTGAGACCTCCACGGGAATCGGGGTCTGATTGTTGCCATAGGAGAGGTAGAGTTCCCCCAGCTCTTCCTGTGGACTGTAATTGGCTGTCATATACCAGCTGTGGTGGTTCAGGGGGTCAAACCCCATCATGGTGAGGCTCGCCGCGTTGGAGACAGTGTACCCCCAGTCGGCAAACCAGGCAACGGGTGAAAGGTAGGGAAGAGGGGAATAATCGGAGATCTTGTAGGTGGGACCACGTGGCATGAAATGTGCGGCCTCCCGCACGGGAAGAGGTTCCAGTGGATTTAAAAATGCCCGGGGGGAAAAGGGCAGGATGAAGATTTCGTATCCCTTTGAAGTATAACCGGCATAGGCGAGGAGGCGGCCATCGGCTGACAGGGAGGGGGCAAAGGCTCCGTTGAGTACGTTGGTGACCTGAAAGAGCGCACCGGTTTTCAGGTGGTAGGCGTAAATATTAAAAATTTCTGTTCTGTCCGAGGAAAAAAGAATATACGCACCGTCCGGGGAGAAGACCGGTCCAGTGTCCATGGCCCGATCATTGGTGATACTGGTCAGCGTATTTGTTTTTAGATTATACAGGCAAATGTCTCGCTTTCCGGATTTATACCGGGAAAATACAACCTCGTCTCCCCCGGGGGAAAGTGAGGGCGTATAAAACTGCTCATACTGGGCACCACGAAGAATTACTTTATCCACCTTTCCCCGGGTGTTGAGTTGAACGAGATCGGAGCTGGTCGCAGAGGATTTCACCGCCACGAGGACCTTCTTCCTGAAGGAAAAATCCGGGGAGGAGATTCTGCCGCCCCGGGTTACACGGCGAAAGGATTTTGTTCCCAGCCGGAGCTGGTAAACGTCGTTGAAGGAATAGGTCGCCTTGTGCATCTCAAGGTTGTGAAACCAGAGTGAATTGTTGCCCCAGGAGGGTCTCCCGGGCCCTATCATTCGGCCATGGAGCCGCTCGTGATGGATAACTTGGCCGGCGCCAGTAATTTTTACGAGGTGGAGTGCATTGGGGGAATGCCCATCGTGACCAATGTAGACAAGGGTCGTTGGATCGGTGGGATGGAATACAGGATAAAACTTGAACTCTCCCCCCCGGGTAATCGCCTGACCTCTGCGAATTCCCCGATCCCGGACAGGAGCGACAAAGGTGGCGACCTGCTTGTGGAGAAACGCAGAGAACTCCTTATAGAGCTCAACGAATGTGCGGCCAAATGCTTTCCTCGCGCTCTTGTTGACGCCAAAGGGGATCAGCGTGGACCCGTAGGAGGCGGAAAAATGTTTCAACGTGGAGTCGGAGTATTTACGGGCGAGATACCAGAGAAACCGTGACCCATAAAGATAGGGAATAGTCCCGTGTGGGTACGGGATTGGTGCCGAGGTGATCTGGGCAAGAGAGAGTAACTGGTTATCGAGCACGGATGCTCGCAGGTACATGGAATAGATGGACGAACGATTGCGGCCAACTGAAGAAAATTTTGTTTCACTGTAAACCGCCATCGATTCAACGACCCAGGTGGGCAACAGCGAGTTAGGTACCCAAAGTTGACCAAAGATTTTGTTTATCAGACGGGGGAGCTGTCCCATGGTGTCCATATGGAGAATGTGTGTATACTCATGGACAATAAGAATCCAGAGCCAGTCATCAAAATCAGAGAGCTCAGAAATATCCGAGGGGAAAGTGAGAAACAGCCGAATTGTCTTACGAAAATAGACTGTTGCGCTGCCATTGGCCTGATCCGTATAGCTCGATATAACAATATGAGTTGGAGAGGCAGTTTTGTGACCCATGAGCGGCACCAGCAGGCGATGTGCCTCCTCAGCCATTGAAGCAACTCTCTGCGCGGTATTGCGATACTCCGAAGGGAAAGTGATGGTAAAGTTTTTTGTTGTGAGTTTCTTCCAGTGAATGGAGGGATCATCAGCGTGGGCCTTGTTTCCCGACGCACTGAAAATGACAAAGGCGATGCTGATCGCAATGATATTTCTGAACACGTTTGTCTCCAACAGCCTGGAGGGGTTCCAGCAGGCCGTGATCCTGCCGATTACTCGTGGATGCAGGTTGTAGGCTAGCACAAAGATGTACCATGGCCAATGACGAGAATGGGCTCACCGTGAAAATTCCAGTTGGCGAAGTGATGCACTTGACAACGTGACCATTCGCCCTATAACAGATTTCTGGTCATTCCGATCACACAAGGTACATCAATGACTGTACAACACACACTTCAAACCACAACACTCCACTTGCAAAAAAGAAGGTAAAACAATGGCAACAAACGACAGTGACGGACTTGTTGGTACCAATGATACTGCAACCGTTTTACAGGTACTTCAGTATCTGCAGCTTTCCCCGCGGGAGGATGCCTTCATGCATTCCAAGGCATCGGAAGAGTACACCTGCCGCCGTACGGATCGACGGTTGAACCTGAGCCTGTTGATAGCCCCCCACCATTCTCACATGCGAATAGTGGATTATCGTTTGGGCCAATATAAGTTGAAATGCTCCATCTTTGATCAACTCGCTTCTTCCAAGCAGTTGAACAAGGTCTTCACCCTTGTGGAAAAACAGGACTCAAATTCCTGGCGTACAGTAGGGTTTTCAAAGGAGGCCGTCATCCCTGGATACTTCAGGAATGCGGATGGATACCTCATGAGCCGCGTCTATGATAATGATGGTAAGCCTGTCACCGGTGGCCTGGCAAAGCTGGCCCATGACCGCAGTCCCGAGTTCGATCTCCCCAATCCCCTCCAGAAGAAGCCCAACGGATTGAAACTCAATTTCATTGATGAGCCTGACAGGGTCCACGAAATCATCAGTTCTCAGGATGCCCACTATTGCTACAATCCCTTTGGGAAAGGCGTTTATCTTCCCAAATTGATTGTTGAGTCAAAAATTGGAAGGAAAAGTCTCTGGGTTGGTGGTGAGGTCAATGATGCCTTTGGTCATGCCAAGGTTGATATTCTGAATGTCCCCAAAACCAATAAGGAGAAAAAATATCTGACTTGGATGCTGGGCCATTTGCTCGGTGAATTAAGTTCATCCCATGATGTGGGGTCTGTTTTCGGGTTCTCCATGGTCGATGATAAGTAAATTGGTCAGATTTATGTTGATGCCGGCTTTAAAAGTACCGGTCAGTTGACCAAACACATGCAGAC
>JAHJLU010000025.1 GCA_018821745.1 Myxococcota bacterium
ACACCATCTGAGACAGACCTCGTTGTCAGGGTCTCCGGCACAGACAAGCCCGGGAACGCAGTCCGCATAATACCCGCACTGCTGCCCGAAAGTGTTAGTACCGTGGGGCATACAGCGTGTCGTCGGAGGGCCACCCTCTTCATTGACGAAGGCGCTGCAGGTCAGATCCGTGAATCCAAGCGCCTCACAGGAGGTGGGGTCCGTGGGGTCGCACGGGTGGGCTTCAATGCAGAAGGTGAGGGAATCGGGTGAGGGCATCTCGACAAAATCTGCGATACATGTCCCCCGGCTATCGGGACACCAGAAGTGGTTCTGGGAACAAAGGGGCACACACTCGTAGTTGAAATAGTATCCGTCGTAGAGACAGCTGGCACCCATGGGGCACTCACCGGTGGGACCGCAGCGACCAAACATGGTCCCGCCATCTGTCCGACTAGCCGGGAGGCAATCAGCGTAATAACTGGTCGTCCCCTGGGAGATCAAACACACCTCGTCGTGATCACAGGTCTTGTCCGAGTCATAAAAAACCGTCGTGTCCTCACAGGTGCAGACAGCCATGTCATTGCAGTCGCTGTCCCAGCAATCCACCTTGCCATCACCGTCATCATCCTTGTTGTTGTCACAGATCTCAACGGTCACGTTATTGGTATTATTGCTATTATTGGTGTTATTGGACGGGTCATCCTGAAAATCCGTGATGAGGGAGCACCCGACAGAGAGATACGCAAAGCTCAGCAACGTTAGTAGAATTTTCACAGGCACCTCCAGAGGGGAATCTACTCCCCATCACCCACAATAGCATACTTGAGGACAAGTGCCCACTTTGGTTCACTCGGGGACACAGACCCCGATATTGCCTCCCAGCACAAAACACCAGGGATTTGGCAAATTTACTCCCGTACAGGGATTCTCAGCCTCGGTGTCACACCACTTCAGGCAGGTGCCACCCTGGGGATCATTGGCACCCAGGCAGACGAGCCCCGGCGCACACTCCTGGAACTCGTCACAGGGCATCCCCATGGGAGTGGTACCGGAATCCAGGCAACGCGTTCCACCCTGCTCGCTCACCAGATAACATCCCTTATCGCCACCACCGCAGCTTGCCGGGGACGGAGGGTAGCACCCGTCGGACTTCACACACACCTTGAGGGCGTCCTCCGGGGTCTCCTCCTCTTCAAAGTATGCACAGAAGCCATCCCCGGGGCATTTGGGATGCTGGGGACTGCACCAGGGCTGACATTCATTCCTGCCCGTATAGACATTCATCGAACAGAAGGATCCAAAGGGGCACTCCCCGCTGATCCCGCAGGATTCGTAAAAATCCCCGCCCGCGATCCGGGACTCATCGAGACACAGGGGATCCCCGCCTCCGCCCACCAGCTTGATCACACACGCTTCTCCAGCTGGACAGCCGTCAATGGAGTCAAAAAAGGCATTGTCAAGCCGGCACTCACACTGCGGCTGACCTTCACAATCCGGGTCTTTGCAATCGGACAGACCATCGCCGTCATCATCACTGAAGTTGTCACAGATCTCGGGACCCGCCGTATTGTTAATATTGTTGGTATTATTGACATTATTCCCGCTCTGGTCTTCATCGAAGGTGGTGATGAGACTGCAGGAGGAAGCGAGAAAAACGACGACGAGAGCGATGTGCTGCATGGTGGCCTCGGTGGTACCCGGTTATCGTTCCGAAAGTGACTGGGCGGTGGAGTACCCCTCTTTTCAATCTATGCCATAACATGGAAGCATGTCAAATCTCTGACTGATTGGGAGGAAGTCATACAGTTGGCCCCACGCCAGAAGAGGGCTACTCGAAATCTTTCTTAATCAAAGTGATTTTCATATATGGGGAGCGATCATGCCTGAGATAGTGATACTTGATGTACAGTCCATCACCCACATACTTCTTCATGGCGTCAAAAATACTCAAATTTTTCAGTTCCTTCGCCAGTTTTGCCTTCATCCCCTTCACATCGGGATTTGGCTGGAGAGTCACATTACTGGCGAATGTGTACTCAAAAATGACCCCGGTCTTGGCGCCATCACGGTACACACGATAATCCTTGAATTTTTTGTTCTGGAGCAGTTGCTTCTTATTTTGATTCCCACCCTCCACCATACCCTTTATGAAGTCATCCATGTTCTTCTTTTTGATGGCTTCGCAGCCCGACAAGGATGCGAAAAACAGAGTGACTATGAGGATAGTGGAGAGCGTGGCGATTTTTTTCATGTCATTCCCTTTCAATTGACGTTCGAAACAAGACCAGGACAAGCGGGCCTGATGGTACCGCAAACAACCCCGTGATACCACTTATTTCAACTTTCGGGGGTCAGAAAAGGCGCCCGGTGGATCTCCCCCAGTAGGGACTGTTCAGCCTCAGCGGATTGTCTGGGGGGCCTTTCAGAAAGACGTCATGGAAATTTTGGGCGCCCTTGG
>JAHJLU010000314.1 GCA_018821745.1 Myxococcota bacterium
CCCCGCGAATCCCCACATCTCCTTCGAGGTAGCCCGCCAGGAGAATATTGTGTACGGCGGACTGCAGGCGAAGGGAGACATCCTGGTGACCAGTCACTTCGAACCCATGACCCAGAACCCGGGGAGTGTCTTCGAGAACATGGTGCTCTTTTACATGGACCGTTTCGACCTGAGCGACGCCTCGGCCCCCAATATGCTCGCCCCCGTGAACATTCCCGGCTCCCTTGTGGATTACAACCCCAACAATCATCGCATTGTGACCGTCGACTACGTCCTGGGCAGCCTCCAGACACCCGATGAGAACGTCTGTTACATGGGTGGCCACTACAACATCTGGTACGACTATGATCTGGGGCACTGTTTCTGGCTTGACCGCACCCTCGATATTCTCAACCTGGTGGGCAACCATGCGGTGCTGGCCAGCGTCAAAAACTACAGTGAGGGCTACCTGGCCAGCGTTAAAGCCACAGACTCCCGCATCTTCGTCCAGCTCAACAGCGGATATTATTACTGGTATTATGATGGTGTATACGAAGAGCAGGATCCCCGCCCCCTCCTCAAGACCATCGAGATCGGCGGCCTCTTCTCCTATCCCACCACCAGCACTGTCAGGATGCCCGCCCCCTGGAGCACTCTCCAGGCGGCCAGCGGGACATCTGCTGTTGTCACGGGCAGCTCTCCTCCTTCCCTCGCCGTGTACGACGCCTCGGACCCCTATAATGTGGAGGTCTCCACAGAGACCCTCCTCACGGGATACTCCTACGGGATTGAGATGGATCCCGACCGTATCATCTCCGCCAACTCCATGTGGGGTGTGCAGGTAATCCCCTACTAACCATCGGACTCGGCGCTTTATCCCTCCCGGACAGCCGGCGATTGCAAAGAAACCACACAATATGGCGGGACTTCTCCAGACACTCGCGTATTTATCCCACTTCTGATACTCAGCGGCAGGCGCAAGGCGCCCAAGGAGAAAACTATGAAAAACTATCTCGCCCCAGTTATTGTAATGATTACAGTCTTTTTTGTGCTCTCCGGGTGCAAAAAAGAGGAGAAGAAAGACAACGCACCAGCGGCGCCGGTGGTAAAAAGCCAGTTCGTCAAAGCCTTGGAAGGATTAGCTGACAAGGGCTGTGCCTGCAAAGATGCCGCCTGTGCCAGCTCCGTCCAGCTCGAAGTAGGCAAACTGGCAAAAAGCATCAAAAAGATGAACCCTGCGGACTATAAACCCATGCAGGAAGCCCAGAGCCGCCTGGACGCCTGCATCGTCAAATACGACGCGCGGGTCATTTCATACACTGCCCTCACCACTGCCCTGTGCGCCTGCAAAGATAAAAAATGCGCCCAGGCAGCCAGCGCCGGGTTCACCAAGTGGGCGAAAGAACTCACCAGTGCCAAAAAACGCCTTGATAAAAGTGCAACCCAGGCCATCGTCGCCCAGGGCCTGAAAGCCAAAGCCTGCTTCGATAAATTCGGTCTCCCAGTCCCCCAATAATTCCCTCCGGCAATTCAAGCGTTTGTCATCCCGGCTGTTATTCAGCCCGTCGGTCATTGGAGAGTGGACTGTCGAGGACCGTGCGGATTCTCTCGGCGAGGGCCCGAAGCTTGATGGGCTTCATGATGAAATCGCGGACTCCGGCGCGGAGCGCTGTCGTCTTTTCCACCACGTCGCTGAAGCCCGTGCACAGAGTAATGGGGAAATCAGGGCGTATCTCCAGCATCTTCTTGGCAAGCTCAAACCCGGTCATACGGGGCATGGTGAGGTCACTTATCAGCAGATCAAACGCGTCGGGGTTGGCACAAAACTCCTGGAATGCCTCTATGGCGCAGGTGCGGGCGGTGACCTTGTAGCCCTGGCCCAGGAGGAATCGCTGGAGCATTTTGACGATGGGCTCCTCATCGTCCACCAGGAGAATATGTTCCCCCCTGTTTGGTGCACGGATACCTGTTCCCTGGTTGATTTCCCCTGATCTTCCCATGTCTTCAAGGGGGTGCGACTCCTCTTTGTGAAGGGGGAAGAGCAGGCGGAAGGTAGTTCCCGATTGGAGTGAGCTTGAGACCGTGATGGTGCCCCCGTGCTCGGTGACAATGGCGTGTACGGTGGCGAGCCCCAGCCCGCTCCCTTCACCCTCGGATTTTGTCGTGAAATAGGGTTCAAAAATGTGGGAGAGGGTTGCCTCATCCATACCGTGGCCAGTGTCTTGTATCTGCAGGCAGATGAACGGATCCGTGGAGGGGGCCAGCTGGGGCACCTGGTCAGCGGAGGCATGAAAGGGGGTCAGTTCCACCGTGAGGGTTCCATGTCCGTCACGCATGGCGTGACAGGCGTTGGTACACAGGTTCATGACCACCTGATGGATCTGGGTCGCGTCCGCCAGAACAGACCCGCACCCGGCGTCGATATTTTGAGAAATGTTGATAGTGGAAGGAATTAC
>JAHJLU010000315.1 GCA_018821745.1 Myxococcota bacterium
ATAAAAATGCTCATCGTTGCCTGCAACACAGCCTCGGCCCACTCCCTCCCTACGCTGGAGAGTCGCTTTGAGATCCCCATCGTGGGGGTCATCGAGCCCGGGGCCCGGGCTGCCGTCAACGCCACCAGACTGGGGCAGGTGGGGATCATCGGGACCCTGGGAACGGTGGGTTCAGGCGTATACGAAGCGAGCATCAGCCGCCTCTCTGACAACCGGGTAATCACGGCAGCTGAGCCCTGTCCCCTCTTCGTCCCCCTTGCCGACGAAGGCTGGATCTCCGGAGAGGTTCCCCGTCTTGTGGCCACAAAATATCTCAGTGAACTGAAAGGGAAACTGCCCGACCTCGATGTCATCATCCTCGGATGCACCCACTATCCCGTTTTGCGAGATACTATCCAGGATATCGCCGATGAAGTTTTTGGCCGTCCCATTACCCTCATTGACTCGGGCATCGAAACCGCCAAGGCCGCCAAAGAGTTTCTGACGACCCAGGAAAGTCTCAGTACCAGTAAAATCCGCGGAGATGTGAAAGTGTTCGTCACCGACTCCTCTCGCATCTCCGCCATCGGAACCCGCTTCCTCGGTGAACCCATCGGGTGGGTTGAACAGGTTGACATCGTATGATTCAGCCCCACATTAAAAAATTATGACCATCATCTGGTTTCTCCTCCTCCTCAGCCCCCTGGTTTTTTTCCATGAACTGGCACATTTTTTGGCCGCAAAAGCGTTCAACATCAAGTGCTTGAAGTTTTCTCTGGGGTTTGGCCCAGCCCTCTGGAAGAAGCAGTGGGGTGAAACCGAATACCGCATCAGCGCCATCCCCTTGGGGGGATATGTGGCCATGATCGGAGAGGACCCCAACGAAAAACTGGCCCCCGAAGATGAAAATCGTACCCTCTCCTCCCAGACTCTGTGGAAAAAACTCATTGTTGTTCTGGCGGGGCCCACCATTAACTTCATCATCCCGATATTCATCTTTTTCTTTTACAATCTCAGCATCGCCCAGGTGTCGCCGCCCCAGATGGGGACCGTGCTCCCCGGTATGTCAGCACATGATGCAGGTCTGCGCTCCGGCGACAGAGTCCTCACCATCAACGGCGACACAATTGACTCATTTGACCAGTTCCGTCGGATCATCCAGAATTCCCCCGGCGAGACACTCTCCGTAACTGTCTCCCGTCCGGGGGAAGGCAAAAAAAGCGTCAAGCTCACGCCCAAATCATCCATCGGCCGCAACATGGTGGGGCTCAAGGCAAAAATTGGCAGGGCCGGCGTTCTCCTCAACGGGACCCTGGCCACCATCGGCATCAGAGATCTCGACAGCCCCGCCGCGAAGGCAGGACTTCTCACGGGAGACCGGATTATCGCCATCACCCAGGGAGGGAAAACCATCCCTGTAAAGTTCTGGCCCACATACGAAGCCACAGTGCGATCCCTGAAAAAGGCTCCCTTTACCTTCACTGTGCTGCGTCCTCTCAAGCCCATCAATCCAGGTATGGGGCTCTCTTTGGGAAACATCGTCGACGTCGCCCTCTCCGATCCGGAGACCCTGTCACAGGTTGAGCAGGGTGAATTTTACGTGAGCTCCACCGCTCTGGAGGGCGCCGCCAAACGCTGGGGAATCAGGAAGGGAGACCGCATCTGGTCCATACGACGCATGTCAGACAAAGAAAATGTGTCGGACTGTGTCCCGGCGAAAAAATCCATAGGATCCTTCTCCGAGTTCGAGGATGTGGTCGCACGCTCCCCCAAAAGTCGCCTCTGTGTCTCCTTTATCACTCCCTCCCCCGGGGGTACCTGTGCCCACAGCGTTGTCATGAGACAGGACAAACTCTCCAGTGTGGATCAAATAGGCAACAATATTTCCCGATACGAGATCGGATTCAGCACCTGGCGCTCGCTGGATATCCCCGACGATATCCCCGTGAGAGGCAGAGTGGGCTTCGCCGTCCGTGAGGCCTTTGTGACCACCTGGGAGATTACCAAGGGGATGGTCCTGGGCATCTATTACATGATAACAGGAGAGCTGGAACGTGATAACGTTGGCTCCGTGGTCATGATCGCCCAGATGGCGCAGTTGGCGGCGGAGAGAGGCATTGTCTTCTTTTTGCAGATGATGGCCCTCATCTCCCTGAACCTGGCTCTG
>JAHJLU010000026.1 GCA_018821745.1 Myxococcota bacterium
ATGAAGAAGGGGAGATCACCGCCCTGACCACCGGAGGTGGAACAACCGAAGCCGGAGCTCTCGGGAACAACCTTTACGGGGAGCAAAGTGGCAACGTTGACAGCCTCTTCATTCATATTGCCCGCCTCGTCACGAACCCGGACATTGAGCAGACCGCTGTCGCCGGCGTGGAGTTTTGCGTCGCTTGCGGAAATGGTCGCCTTTTTAGTGAAGGGTGTCCAACCGTCAGCCTGTTTCACGCTGTACTCAAGATCACCTTTCTTTGTGACGAAGTCAAAGCCGCCGAAGTATACGAGGCCCTTCTCCGCATAGGGTGTGAGGGTCGGGGAGACAGAGTCCAGCAGGAAGCGAAGTGTTTTTGTCTCAAAGGAGAGGGTCTTGGGAGCGCCGATTTTGCGGCCGCGGAGCTCCACCTGGTGCCATCCCTGGAGGAAGAGGTTGAGATCTTCCAGCACAAGGCGGGTCCCCGGAACAAACTTGTACCAGCCGGAACCGTCGAGACGATACTGGAACTCGTAGGGGCCGTCCTGGGGCAACTCGGGGGTAATATCGATGGTCACGCGGGGACGGGCGTCGTCGGTCCCCAGGAGGGTGTTGCGCAGACGCTCGGGGCTGTATGTCACAGCGCTGGAGACGGCTGCGTCAAAGCGCATTCGGGAGGCAGGATCCACCTTCTTCAGACCGGGGATAACCGACACCATATTACCGTTGATCAGGACCGCATCATTGGCCGTGGTGGGTTTGAACTCAAGGTGTTCCAGTCTCACCACGCGCCACACCAGATACTGGCCCTGGCTGTTCATTTTGGTGATCTCGTAGGTGGGCATGGGGATGGGCTGCAACGCCGAGGTCATCATGGGCATGATCATGCTCACGATGGAGGGGAAGATAGCTTCCACTTCCTCGGGATCTTCACGGATAAGATCAGAGTTGATGATACGCGCGGAAATTCGGCTCTCGTCCACGGTGCGCAGCACGGGCATAACCGTGACGTTCCCTTCGGTGTCGAGCCCTTCTTCCAGATCCATCTCGATGTGCATGTTCATGGCAAGGGTCAGGGCACGGGTATAGCGCCCGTTCACGAAGGGATAGAGATCAATTTGGAAATCGTTGAGATAGAGATCGATGAGGGGCGTGCCACCCTCTTCTCCCGAACCGATGAGGAACTCAATGGGATTCTGGGGACGGATAACCAGCTGCATGGGAGCGTCTCCCACGCGCCTGTCGATGATCTCGGCCATGGAGGGGATGAGCACGGAGAAAGTGCCAACCTTGACGATCTCGGACTGCTCAGTCCCCAGAGTCAGGCAGAGGGCACCGGAGTTCACCAGGTGGAAGCCTGTGAGGTTCAGCATCTCCTGGGTGAGAGCGATGGAGATGTCGGCGGGAGTACCGTCGGAGAACCGAAGGAAGGCCTGATCCATAGTGCCGTCATATTCAGTGATAATCCTTTTGGTGAAGGTCTTCATACGATCCACGGAGGCGCCGGAGACACCGGTCACCGTGGTCAGCCCATGCTGGACAAAGTCGAAGGTGGCCAGGGGCGGGACGCACCGGGCGTGCTCGGAGTGAGCTTTGACACCATACTCATCAGCCAGCTCCTGGCGGGTCTCAGTGTCTGCGTCGGAGTTGAAGCCCACGATCATACCGGCGGTGATGCCGCCATTCTTGATATCAACATAACCACCTGACATCATACGCATTTCAAGGAAAGAGTCCACGCCGAGGAAGCCGGAGCTCGACATAATGGAGCCCACATTCACCCGGCCCTCCATGCCGATGTCGGGGATGAGGGAGTCGATGGTGGGCTGGAGCAGCGGAATAACCACATTATTGGCGATGAACTCGACGATGGAGTTTCCGACAACTGCCTGAACCATCTCGATATATTGACCCAGGTTGTCGAGAATGAGGGCATTGAGGAAATCTTCGAGGATGGGGATACAGTTCTCCATACTCGCCTGGAGACCACCCAGATCGATGTCAGTGATGGAGTCAATGTCGAGGCGGAGGTAGCCGTCTTCCGGGCGCGTGCGCAGCCCCATGGCGATGGTCCCCTCGAAGGCATCGTTCTGGAAACCGATATCGATCTCGCAGTTGTCGGTCCAGTTGGACCCGGCGATGATCACGTCGATGTCGAAGGCCAGGTAGATATTGGCTTCAACATCGGCCCAGATCTCGTCACACACGGTGTCGGCCATGATCCCTTCGCGACACTGGTCAATATTGTTGGAGTTGGAGACATTGTCCTTGACGGTGAAGTCGAGATCCACATGGCTGATGTCAACGCCACAGCCAAGGGGACAGAAGTCAATACCGTAGTTGTGGGCGGAGTCACCGACCCAGAACTCCGGTATAAAGGCGATGTGCCCGAACTCCCCTTCCACAAACTGGGGAAGGATCTCCTTAATGGTATTGAACCCGCTCTCGGTAATGCGCAGCTGGATCCCGTTCTCCAAGGTCTGGGAGGGTGGCATTGGTGCCGGACTCTCTTCAAGGGTTTCACAGCCTCCACCGGAACAACTGAAGGCGAGGGATCCTATAAAGAGGAACAGAAAGGAATAGACTTTCATGCTTTTCATGGGCGATTCTCCATCGTTAGGTAACCATGACAATAACAACAACTAATGGCGTATTAGTGTAGCGCATTTTTCCTATCAAGTGGGAAAATTCAATAAAAAATCTGGTCAAACGATCAAATATGACTATTAATCAACCTATGTCTGAACCTAAACGCAACCCACTTTTGTTTGTAATTGTTACTATTTTATTGTTTTTTTCCGGCGCTGCGGGGCTCATCTATGAAGTCATCTGGACCAGGATTTTGCATTACACGTTCGGCGGCACCGAGATGGCAGCAGCAACGGTTCTCGCCACCTTTATGGGCGGCATGGCACTGGGTGGGGCAATAGGCGGGAAATATGCCTCCCGGCTTCGGCGTCCCATTCTGGCCTACGGAATCCTGGAGGCAGTCATCGCCCTCTTCGGGATCCTCTTCACGCCCCTCCTCTACAAGCTGGACGTGATCTACCTCCTCACGGGCCCCGATCCTGCGTCCTGGCTCCTGACAGGATTGCGTTTCCTCACCGGCGTCGTGATCATGCTTATCCCCACGGTCGCCATGGGCGCGACCCTTCCCATCCTGGTCCATGGCTTCGTTGAGAAGGAGCACGCAGGCAAGGGCATCGGTATCCTCTATTTCATCAACACCTTTGGCGCCGTGTTCGGGACCTTCCTGGCAGGGTTTGGGCTCATCCCCAAGCTCGGTCTCGATTCCTCCGTGTATGTTGCCGTCGTCATAGGCCTGCTGGTTGCCGGCCTCTCGGCCTTCCTCCAGTTCCGGTATAAACCCGTTCCATCCGAGGACAGCGTCTCCAAATCGGGAGAACGGGAAATTGTCCGATTCCAGGAAGACTTTTCCCCGCGGGTGCGCAACCTCTCCTATTCTTTCGCGCTCACTTTTGCCTTTGTGGCAGGTTTTATCTCTCTGTCCAACGAGGTCCTGTGGTTCAAGCTGCTGGGGATCCTCCTGGATGGCACTATATATGGATTCTCTGCGCTGCTGGGTTCATTCCTCACGGGCCTGGCCCTGGGCTCCCTCTGGATCTCCACCCGGCTGGACAAAAAGAAAGATCTCTGGGGCCTCTATGCCAAGCTCCAGCTCTTCGCTGCGGGCGGTGCCATTCTGACAATTCTGCTCATCCCCATTGTGCCCTTCCTTATCTCCGGCTACATCAGTTCGGGACCCAAAACCCCGGGGATTGTCTTCTTAGTCAAGATTATCATGGTCTTCTTCGCCATACTGGTCCCCACCTTTTTCTACGGAGCCTCCTTCCCCGTGCTGGCCAAACTGGCGGGAGTCCAGAAGAAAACCAGTCAGGCCGTCGGCAACGTTTACTCTCTCAACACCCTGGGCTGCATCCTGGGGAGCGCCCTCATGGGGATGGTCCTTCTCCCCATCATGCAAAACATCAATATGTTGCTGCTGGCCATGGTGTTTCTCAACATCATGGTGGCCTTCAGCGCTACCTTCCTGTCGGGAGGACCTGTCCCCGACAAAGCCATGAACACAAAGCTCAAACTCTTCGCTGCGGTAGGGGCCTCCCTGATTTTCGTCATGCTGTTGAACCCCAACGTGAATGTGGTTCGTATCGTAAATTCCCGCTACTCCATTGAGGATTACTCGCAGTCCATCGGCTCCAGGGTAAAGTCCCTGTTTGGAAACGCCGGTGAGTCAAGAAAACTGGTCTTCGAGGCCGAGGGCGCCGTTACGGTTGTCACCGTGCACCAGGGCAGCGATGGTGGCTACCGCCTCCGGAACAACGGACTCAATGAATCCTACCATGCTCCCAACCAGCCCTACTACGCCGACGAGATCTTTTTTCTGGGAGCCCTCCCCTATTTTATCCACCCCAATGCGGAGAAGGCCCTGCTCATTGGTCTCGGTGGCGGTGGCACCCTCGATATCATGACCCAAACAGGGTTAAAGAAAGTCGAGGTAGCCGAACTCGAGCCAGAAGTAGTGACAGCCTCCAGGCTCATGTTCGGCGATCGCAAACACCCCGTTGACCTCGATCGCGTGAAACTTCGCCTGGACGATGGCCGAAACGCCCTGCTCCGTCACTCCCGGGCCCGCCCCCACACTTACGACCTTGTAGTTTCCCAGCCCTCTCATCCCTGGCTCAGCGGTGCCGCAAATCTCTATACCGTGGAACATTTCCGCATTGTTCGCCGGAACCTGCGCAAGAACGGGATGCTCTGCCAGTGGGTCAACCTCTTCCGCATGAACGAGACTGGCTTCAAAAGCCTCATGGGAGCCTTCACCAAGGCCTTTGACAACGGGTATGTCTTCCAGGTCGACGACAACTCCGTCTTCCTCATCGGGATTAATGGTGACTACAAGATCTCCACAGAGGTTATCAAGAAGCATCTGGCGGAGCCCAAAATGGTGGAGCTGGCCAAGCACTATGATATCTCCCTCAACCGTATCCTCAAGATGTACTTCTATGACTTTGAGTCTGCAAAAATCATGGCCAGAGGAGCGCGCACCAACTCGGATCACACACCCGTCATCGAGACGATCCTGCCCTGGGTGGGGCATAACATCATGTTCAGCGTGGAACGGTTCCTCAACAAGAAGAAACTGCCCTACGGACTCACCCCCAACGTTATCGATCCCCGTGAGGATGTTTCTGCCCTGGGTAGTGATTTTCTCAAGTATCTCATAGGCAAAATTGATCTTCACGGAGAGGACCTCGGGGTCGTAAAGGGGAACAGAGCCTTTTTCGAGAAGGTCTCAAAGAACTGGGACAAGCAGCTCGGTTCCCGGATCCACGACATCCAGGCAGCGTTCTATGAGAAACTGCATGACTTTGTCACTGCCAACGTCCATAAGGCCAAAGTGCAGCCGTCCCTGGAAAAAACCCGGCACATCGCGCTGAACTACGAACGACAGATGGATTTTGTCTCCTCCCTCACCGCCCACACCATCCTCCTGCTGGCACAGGAGTCCTGGCTTGAGAGCGCACTCACTGCACTGTATCCCCTGTTTGGATCCCCCGTCAAGCCGTGGCATTTCAGCGCAGAGAGTTATGCCCAGGGATATCCCCTGCGGATCGCCATCGCCCTGGACAAGGTGAGGGCTCCTGACTTCATGAAACACTTCATGGCCCGCATGATCGCCAGAAACCCCACACTCTCCACAACCTCCGACGTAAAACGCTGGGAATACGCGGTGCGGCATGAGCTGCGCAAAAAATCACCCGACATCCAGCGCTGCCTGCACTATGTTGATGCGGGGGGCGACAACCCAAAACTGGTTAAGGAGTTGATGATTATTTTCGGTGGGAAAAAAGACAGGGCCACCATCGAGAACCTCATCTCCGCCATCCAGACTTATTCCAGCAAGGACATCGAAAAATTCAACACCGCCAAACGGCTGGCTGAGCTTGGAATCAATGACCAGGCACTGATGATGCTGGAGTACGTGCGCCACAGTGAAGAGGGGGGAGTGGAGCCCAAGGAAGCGCTCCGGGAGCTCATCAAGCTCAAGGTCAAGACCAAGCGCTATCAAGGGCTGGGGAAAAACTATGTGGATTTCGTCAAGTACGGATACTCCGATGCCGATAAAAAAGCCCTGACCAAAATGGTCAAGGAGCTCAGCACCCAGGACAGAGAGCGCCTCAAAAACGGCGACGATCCCGCCCTTCCAGCCATGAACCAACTGAATAAGAAGAAATAAGCACCGCTTCCCGGTCCATTCCCCAAAACAGGGCCCTCCCAATACATAACGATTTCAGGCTGTTTCGCAAGGATTCACAGGATTAATCAGTTGAGGCGCTCCAGGATGGCAACCACCGCGGCGGTACTCCCCACAGCAAAATTACGCAGCTTATCAGAGTCAAACACCACCACCGTCGCCTCCTCCGTCGCCACGTACTGACCATCTACTGCGATCCCGTGGAGAGCGTCACGCATGCACACAAAATGATCGGCTCCGAAGGGCATGACGGCCCCCGAGGAGAACTGATACTCAACGGTCCCTGCCATAATCAGGTAGACGTTCTCGGGAATTTCTTCGTTGTCTGCCAGGATGTCTCCGGGCTGGACAGTCATGATAGTGGTCATGCACTTGAGGATCTCGTCGCGATCCTTCACCTCCAGGTCCTGCATGGAGGGGTGCATGGAGAAGAAGGAGTCGAGCTGGTGCATCACCTTCAGGGAACGGATACGAACGGCAAGCTCGGGGATTCTCCCCATGAGTTCCTGGAGCTCTTCACCCCTAAACCGCCACACAGTGGTATTTGAGCGGGAGGAAATCAGTGAGGCGGTCGCCTGAATGGACCCCGGGGGGGAGAGCACAGAGTTTTCCCCGAGAAAATCACCGGGGAAACAGGAGCGGATAGTCTTGGGTTCATCCCCGAAGTCTTCGAGCACCACATCCAGGAGACCCTTTTTGATGATGACGACGTTGACCGCCGGATCCCCTTCTTTAATGATGACATCCCCGTGATCAAGCTTGATCAACTCTGCACGGGCCTCCAGCTCCTCGAGAATATTCTCGGGCAACCCGGCGAACACTTTTACGCCGGCAAGGGAGTCGATGGACTCCATTCGTCCGACGGTCTTGCGCATGATGCGGTAAATAGCGTGATTCTCAAAATTCTCCGCCCCGATGAGCCTCTCCACCCTATCCGCTATTTTAAATATGAGCTCCACCTTGGCCAGATTGGAATACTCACGGGCAGCGGCCTCCAGGTACTCAAGGGCAAGATCATTGTTCTCCATGGCCAGCTCTAAAAGCCCCATCTCGTGAAGGACCGCCCCCCTTGTGCTGGGGTCTTTGAGTAACAGCGGGTACAGGCCTCGAGCCCTGTCCAGGGAGTCTTTTGTGGCCTGCTCCAGCAGCGAATCGATGCGATTGCGGATTTCGTTGGGATCTTCCTCTTCCTGACTCTCTTCATCGTCCAGGAAGAAATCTCCGAAGTCATCTTCCGTGGGGTTCTCCTTGGTCGCTGCGGAGCGTATCTTATCCACCAGATCAGCCTTGGTAAACATCTCGGTGAGATTGCCGTAGGGGTCCGTTTCGATGATACCAACAAAGATGGGCTCTTCCGATTCCGGAAAGAGATAAACCTTGGCACCCCAGCGGCGCCCTTCTGCCCGGCGGATTACCCCCACCTCACCCAGGGTCAGGAAAGTCCCATATCTGTTATAAAGAACGAGCTGCATAACCTCGCTTGCTTCATTCAGATTCATCGATTCCACTCTCTCCAGGTAATGACGGTCCCGTTGGTAATGTGGTGACGGGCGGCAAATCCTCCATTGACCTCCAGCACGTACTGGGAGGGTCTTCCAATGGATCGAACAGTCTCATCCATTGGCCGGGCGTTTTCAATGGTTCCTACTACTTTTTGGTCTTTGTCCATGAAAATCATGTCCAGAGAGATGAAGCAGTTGGCCATGTAAAAACCCAGTTCCTGCTCTTTGTGATACACAAAAAGCATCCCCTCACTCTGGGGGAGGTGCCGCCGGAACATGAGCCCCTTGGCCTGCTCCTTCTGGGAGACAGCCACCTGGACTTCCAGATTGATCTCCTTGGCACCTGGACGCCGAATAGTCACCAAGGTCCGGGGAAGATTCATCTGGGGTTCCGCCATATTGTTCATAGTGGGTTTGGTCGTAGCCGGTTCACCTGTCTGGGCAACAGACATTTTGGACTTTCCACAACCGCCCGACAGTAAAATTACCCCAAGCAGAGGAAAAAGAAAAAAATTGGCGAAAATTTGGGTTATGGGTTCGTTAGGAAGGGAGTTACCAGCGAGTTTCAAAGGAAATTCCTCCCCCTCCCTGGGTGAGCATTGGCGTGAAGGAGTAGGTGATCCCCTTGGATGGTTCATCGCCTTTTATGTCGGCGTTGTAATCAACTTTCACTTTTCTGCTCTCGCCCATGAAAAAGAGGACAGTGCCCGTAATGACGACCACACCGGCAAAAATACCGAGGCCGTTACTGAGCATCCCGAGCATATCGACGGTCATGTAGGGAGACCTGGCCTTGGAATCTTCCCAGTACAGAACGTCTGTCTTGGAGTACCCTTTGTTGACATCGCTCAGATCGCTGTTGTAGTCCTTCTTCTCTTGGGTGGAAGTCGATGAGACCTCATCGGTGAGCTGCATCTTGTAAAAATAGGTGCCCACGGCAGCGAGACCCACCAGGAGGCCAAAGGCCGTAGTCCCCATACCCCACTTGCGGAGAGTGGAATGTTCAGTCCTGTGGGAGGGGCCCGTTTTGATGTATTTGATGAGCACTTTGTTCTTCTGGGAGAGCTTCTCCAGCGCATCAAGACGCTTGATACGAATCTCCAGCTCATCGAGACGAGTCTTCTCTTTTTTTCTATACTCTTCGAGGAGAGCCTGACGTTTCTTTTCATAGTCTTCAGTGCGTTTGGTGGCGGCCTTGAGCTCGGCGAGTTTATTCTGCAGCTCAGTATCAAAGCGTTTCTTCACGGCAGCCTTGGATTGCTCCAGCTCATCTTTGGTGGCGTTTTCGTCGGGGGGAAGCGCCTTGTCGGTAAGGTTTCTGATAGCCTCGATGCGGGCTTTGACTTTTTCTTTGAGTGCCTGGTCCTTGGACACGGCCAGATACATGGTGTACTGTGTGATTGCCCTGGAATACTGGCCCGCAAAATCCAGAGCCTCGGCGAGTTTATAGCGGGCGGTCACACTGTAGGGCACCAGAGTAAGCACACACTCGTAGGCCTCAATGAACTTGCGGGGATCCCCCTGTTTTTGAAAACTGAGGCCAAGTTTGTAGTAGTTGCGGGCGATGGCCTTGTTTTTTTCGTCATCCTTGTCAATCTTCGGGCAATGCAAAGGAGCTCCATAAACTGGAGAAACAACATAAAAAAGAAGGATGATGGGCAGTAGAATAACATGTATTTTCATATGGTTTCCAAAATCCTAGAAGTCAGGCTTATCGGGGTTTGAGTTTGTATTCACGGGTTTCATCACCATGGGCTTCACAACTTTAACGGTCATAATCACCATGGGAACGACCATTGGTTTCCGCATGTCCATGGGACGGGTGTTATGCCTTGAATACCTGGTACCCTTATACACAACCACCACATTTTGCTTATCGGGGGTAAATGAAGTGGTAAAAGGCATATACCCACGCTTGAGGATGGTGATCTCCTGTTTTGTCGCGGCGCCGGCCACAGTGTATGGCGAGGTGAGGACCTTTTTGTTGTACTTCACCACCGCACCCGTGGGGATGTTCTGGATCGTCAGGAACACCTTGGACGGGATCTTCACCACGGGCATATCGGGGAGCATCTCCACGGGCATGTCGGGGATCTTGACCACAGGCATGTCGGGGAGCATCTCCACGGGCATGTCGGGGAGCATGGTGTTATTCGTGGAATTGGCCATCACAACGGCAGGGTCTTTGCTGTTGTCTGTGGATTTACCACGTCCGAAGAGGAAGTAGAGGCCC
>JAHJLU010000316.1 GCA_018821745.1 Myxococcota bacterium
AAGGGATTGGAACTCAGTAGAAAGCCTGGGGTCGTACCCGAAAAATTCTTCGTTGAGCGCTCTCTCGCAGGGCGCAACGCTCATGCGCAGCACCAGCGTGCGCAGCTCATGCTTCTGAGCCTTGTTGAAGCCATAGCTCTGCGAATAGGAAAAATCCAGTGAGTCATTGTGGGTCAGCAGCAGGATGCCTCTTCCAAAGGGAAGCCTGGTCCGAATGGAGTGCATAAAGGCGAGGAGCAATGAAGCCTCGTCCGTCACCTGATCACCGGCGGCGCCCATCTCATGAAAAAGCAGCTCAATGTCGTGCTTCTCCCGGCTGGCCGCCATGGCAGAGAATGCATCGTCCTGCATGTTTGCGGGGAGCGCGAGGAGCCGGTTTTTCTCACCCCAGAGCATGATGACCCATAATATAAGGGTGAGCGACAACAGGGAGAGTGCCCCCAGAGCTGTGGCCAAGGGAGAAAACACCAGGGGCAGGAGAAGAGCGGCGAGGAAGCAGATCAGGGTGATTAGAGGCAGGAACCGGCGCATGGGGGAGAAGGGCATCTTCTCAACGGAGATATGGTAGACACACTCAGGGTCACCGCGGTGCATACACCGGGGATGGGTCAGCCTGCATGGACCCAGGTGGGTATGGGAGAGAGTAATGAGGGTGCCATGGCGACCCTCGCACTGCCCCAGCTGCTCCTTAACCCCCTCTTTTGACCGCACGCTGACACAGAAGCTGTTTGCTTTTCGATCATCCAGGGTGATTGTATGTCCACGGGTTCCTCGCCTCATTGAGTCTTCAATGGACTGGAAAAAGTTGGAGCGGGGATGCATGAGGCGGTGGAGCCGATTGAATATCCCCGGTTTCTTGTGGGCGACAGCGTGGCATGAGGCTCTGAAGAGGATGTTCTGGGGGAGCCCCTGATCCAGAAGACCTTTGTGGAACCTGTTGAGCGTCTCCTGGGAGAACCATGCCGACTCATTGGTCAGTGCCCGGGAATCGATCCCCGCGGTCTCCAAAATCGCCGGAACATCAGCCTGGGGGTGCAGCCGCTCGACGCTCTCGATGCAGCTGCGGAAAAGACCGCTGTGGTAAAGCTCGCTTGGGGTTGTCACACTCAGACAATCCTCTATTTATGCCCTCCTGTCAAAGTATTGGAGGTTGTCTGGGTGGCAAGGCCGGTAACTGCAGCGAGGTGGCCATAGGGTGAAAAGATCATGCGATTTTCTGACACCTGTTTACCGGCTCAGTAATTTCAGGTATTTAAAACTATCGTGAAAAATTTGTTCACACTTTGGCCGGTGATGACCGCAAAGGGGTAGAACGGAAGAAAACTGCCATGGAAATAAAAATAACAACACTCATAGAGGACGGCAATCACGAGCGGGCGCTCTCCCTGATGACCGACGCCTATGCGAAACAAATCGGCCGGTTCTGTACCGGACTGGTCGGGTCGCCCTCTGAAGCGGAAGATCTTCTCCAGGAGACCTTCATTCAAGCCTGGACAGCGCTCCCCCACTACCGGGCTGAATCAAGTGTCCGTGCCTGGCTCTATGGTATCGCCAGAAAGGTGTGCGCGAGCCACCTCAGAAAGCGGGACCGGCGCTCCACCTTACTGAGAAGGTTCTTCTCGGGTGGAGGAGAAGAGGACACAACAACGGGTGAGGGTGCCGATCGGGTTGCGCGATCGGAGACCCGGACCATCATCAATCGGGCTCTCATGAGACTGAAACCCAAACTCCGGGAAGCGGTGCTGCTCCAATATCAGGCAGAGATGCAGACCAGCGAGATAGCGGAAATCTTGGGAATCAGTCCAGCCAATGCCCGAAAGAGGGTGTCTCTGGGAATCGGAGAGCTCCGAGAATTGCTCAGACCAGTTCTCATGGAGCCAACAAAGGATGACAAAGGAGCGTGTGAAAATGAAAACGAAGAATCAGTGCAAGCGTATAGTGGACCTCGTCTCGTCAAACCCCGAGAGGGCGACTGATCTCCCCGAGGAGCTCATGGAGCATGTGGGCCGGTGCGCGGCGTGCCAGGTTGAAGTGCAGGCGGCGAAAAAGCTCGCTGGTCTTCTCAAGAACGCGGGTGGCGAGTTTTCCCTCTCCATCTCTCCGCGAGAGCTGGCCAACCGTGCCAGAGCGGGCAGACCCCACAAGCAGGCCAGTGAAGGCGGCTGGCTGAAATTTGTCTATGTGCCCCTGGGGGTGGCCGCCGTGGCAGCCATGGTCACGCTCTTTATTGTCAAGCCATGGAGCGCAGGGGAGACCAGGCGGGATCCCGGTACTACGACCGCAAAGTCCGCGGTGTCCAACAGGCTTGTTGTCCGGGAGCTCACTATTATTGATGCGGCAGGCACGAAAAAGAGAGTTGCACCTACGGGAAATCTGCTGACCACCCGGAGGGGTGAGCGCGCCATGGCCCTGCTCTCCGATGACACGACGCTGTGGCTGAACCGGCAGTCACAGGTGAGCCTGAGCGCAAGCGAAGATCGCAAGATGGAGCTGCTGGGCGGTGAGGTGTTTCTCGACGTCGTGCGGCAGGGAAGTCTGCCGCCCCTCGTGGTGAAGGTTCCCTCCGGGAGGGTTCAGGTAGTGGGAACCAGACTCAATATTAACGCACGCAAAGACGTGGCGGTGGTTGATGTGCTCCGTGGCAAGGTCATGGTACGGTCCGGCGGGCAGAGCGTCGCGGTGAGCAAGGGCGGTGAGGCGGTGATGATTCGGGATCGGGCGCCGCTGCTTCAGGCGGCTGCGGATCTGGGGACGGTAATGGAGTGGACCTCCGAGAACAAAGGCGAGGTGGTTCAGAGCGGGTTTGGCGCGCTCAAGGCCAAAAAGCCCGGTGAACAGAAGAACACGGAACAGGCCCTCAGGCTTATCGAACACAGCGTCAAGGTGAAGATCCAGGGACGCATCGTGCGGACCGAAGTGGAGGAAGAGTTCCACAACGACACGGCCACCACCATGGAGGGGATCTACAGCTTCCCCCTCCCCGCGGACGCAAAAATAGCGGGGCTTGATCTGGTCGTGGACGGCAAGTGGGAGCACGGCGCCATGGTGGAGCGCTCCCGTGGCGACAAGATCTGGGCCGGTGTTATCAGAAACGCGACCCCACGAAAAAAACATAAATCAAACATCGAATATATCTGGGTGCCAGGTCCCTGGCGTGATCCCGCCCTCCTTAACTGGAAACAGGGGAGCGACTTTGAGTTGAAGATATTCCCCATCCCCGCCAAGGGTTCCCGGCGGGTACGCATCGCCTACACCCAGGTGCTCAAGCCAATCCCGGGGGGCAGACGGTATGTGTTGCCGCTGGCTCAATCTGCGGACGGCAAGGCGGCCACGGAGCGCTTCCGTTTTGAGGCCAGCGTCGGTGGATTTGACAGCGCCGATGATCTGCGGGTGACCCCCTATGAAATGAAGAGCGAGACCATAGGCAAGAGCGTCGTCCTGAAGATGGACGTCCCTGATTTCGCGCCCAAGGGTGACATTGTGGTTGATGTTCCATCGAAAAAGCCGGACCAGGAGCTCTTCGCCTACGCCTACCGGAAGCCTGGAGACGACAAGGGATACGCCATGATCGCCCTGAAGCCCCGCCTGCCATTCCTGGTGGAGACCCAGGGCCTTGATCTGCTCCTGGTGGTGGATACCTCCTACAGTATCCAGAAGACCAGACTGGAGCGGGCCGCGCGGCTGGTGGAGCTTATGTCCACGGAGCTGGGCAACAAGAGCCGCGTCGCCGTCATGACCTGCGCCTCCACATGCAAGGTGCAGGGGACGCCCTTCATTCATCCTGACAAGAGCACGGCCAAGACCCTTCGAGACACTATTCTTGCGCAGCGCAGCCTCGGGAGCACCCGCCTCTCCCATATGATGGAGCAGGCGGCGGCGGTCCTGAAAAAACATGGAATCACGGGCAAAAACGCCCGAATTATATATATGGGTGATGGAGTCCCCACGGTGGGGGAACTGGACGCGGTTCGGCTCGCAACCAAAGCCGGCGACGTACTCAGGGGGGTGAGGCTCACGACCGTGGGACTCGGTGGAACGGTGGACGAGGTGACCATGCGTGCTATGGCCCGAGCATGCGGGGGCGCCTTTGTCAACCCGGTTCCGGGGACCAGTCTGCGGAATGTGGCCTACCGCATCCTTCAGCGCCAGTGGGGACATCCATTACGCAACACATCACTCACACTTCCCGAAGGAGCCGTCCAGGTGGCTCCCGGGAAGTTGGGGGATGTGTGGCCCGGAGAAGAGCGACTGGTCGCCTTCCGCCTGGACAAGAACAAAGTAGCGGGTGAGGTGATCCTCAAGGGCAAACTGGAGACCGGGGATTTCACCCGCACCTATAAAGTGACCCTCAGACCCGAACTCTCTGCGGGGAACGCCTTTTTACCCAGGATGTGGGCAGAGCGGCGGATAGACAGTCTCAGCGGGTCCAAGGGTGAGAAGGCCCGGGAAGAGATCGTGAAAATCTCCCGCAAGCACCATGTCTTAAGCCGATACACCAGCCTTATCGTCCTTGAGAGCGCCGCCATGGCCAAGGCTTTTGGTGTTGAAGACACCCGCCCTTCCGTGGAGTGGAGCGGGGAGGCGGCCACGGAGGAGTCCGCAGTGGAATCTCCCATGGACAGTCTCGCGGGAGGCAGTGGCGGTTTCACCAAAGACTTCAGGTCAGCACCCCGCAAGGCGTCCCGACGGCCCAGCTCCATGGGTGCACTCTCGAGCAAACCCCGTAGCTTTATGGATGACGAGATGCCCCGGCGCGAGAGGTTCAGGCGCCGTCGCCCGGGAAGCTTCGTGGCCATGCGGAAGGTGTGGTATCGCGTGGCGACAGTGGTCCGTTACCCCGGTCCCCAGGCCGAAGATTGGAGCGGCCTGAAACGAGCTGAGTTGAAACGCAGCGAAAATGCACAGTCCCGGGAACGCAATCGGGACCTGGTGCGGGCGCTCATTAAAATGGGCGAGCTGGACAAAGCCGAGAAGATAGCCAATCACTGGCTCTCCAAGGACAGACTGGACGCGGGAGCCCTGGTGGAGCTGTCGAGTATCGCCGCATTGCGGGGTGACACGGAGCTGGGCACCCTCTATCTGGACTCGGCCCTGGATGTGGACCCGCGCAACAAGGCGGCCCACACACGGATGTTCCAGGTGTACCGCGCCGCCGGTAATTTCAGCATGATGTGCGACCACGCCATTGCCCGCAGTATTCTCGACGGTACCAATATGGACTTCGCGGTGGAGGCGACCCGCTGTGATCACGACAAGGCACGTCACTTCGGGAAGCTCTCAAAGCACCTCAAAAAAAGAGCGGAGAATCTGGTTCTCAAGGCCACAAACCAGGGGAACATGTGGGAACGTCTCATGCTGGATGCCAGCTGGGAGACAAATACGGATCTGGATCTTGTGGTGATATCGCCCAGCGGTCGAGTCATCTCCTGGCTGGGTGGTGCAAAACGGACCAAAACCAAAGGAGTCAAGAGCACTTCTGCAGAAAAACTCTCGGTCTCCCTGGAGGAAAATGGAAAATATACCATCCTGGCCGTGGCCCAAAAGGGCCACACCGGCCGGGTGAAAGGGACCCTGAAGATCAGTTCCTATAACGCCTTCAAGGCCTACCCCTTTGACTTCACCGGCCAGAGCGTCCGCGTGGCTGAGGTCTCCATTCGCTCAAAATTCCGATACGAGCGGGTCCGCTAGTGCAATACCCCCGGATTTCTTCTTCCCACATCAATTTTTGACCTGGCCTGGTTTTTCGACTACCCTTATATTCAGGAAAGTTCCATGGAGAATGGAGGGTGGTTTCGCCACACTCAAAGGAGATAATTGTGAAAGTACAGCCAAAATCATTTATTTCATTGGTCAGTTATTTCATCATAGGAGTCGCGGTGATCGTGTCCACTGTGGTGGCGGCCTCGGCATGGAAGTCTGTGAAAAATCGGCCCAAGGAGCGCACTATCAAGGTCACGGGATCCGCCAAGCGTCGTATTGTCTCTGATCGTATCGGGTGGACCGCGACCATGACCGTCACCAACATGGATCGAACCACCGCCTACAAAGAGCTCTCCGCCAATGTGGTGAAGGCGTTGGACTATCTGAAATCCAAAGGTATCAAAGAGAAGCAGATCTCCGTGAGCGCCGCAACCTTCCACGAGAAACACGAGACCGAGTACCACGGGACGGGGACTGAGCGGGTCGAGAAGTCGGTGTTCAAGGGATACACCACCCGCCAGACCATCACCGTGGAATCCAGCGAAGTTCTCAAGGTGGAAAAGATCAGCCGGGAAATCACATCGCTGCTCGAGCAGGGGATCGCCATCTACTCTTCGGCGCCCCGGTACTACTATACGAAAATTGGCGAGTTGAAGATCACCATGCTCGCCGAGGCTTCCGGGGATGCCAGGAATCGCGCCCAGAATATTGTCTCCAAGGCCGACAACACCAGCCTCGGGAGGCTCAAAAAGGCCACCATGGGGATCATCAATATCAATCCCGCCAACTCGACCTCCGTGGCATGGGATGGAAACAACGACGTGACCTCCCTGGAAAAAGACATCATCACCATTGTCCACGCCGAGTATTTCCTCGACTGAGGGAGCTTTCCTGTATCCCATATCCATTGAGTCAGGGGGCTTTGTCCAAATCAAGGAGGGTGTCATCTCCACTAAATGGAAAAATATTGCAACAGGTATGGCACACTTCCGAAAAGAACAGTATGCCCGGCGAGCCTGTATCAATAATGGAGGCTCCGACCCGGGTCCATTTTTCCGGGGTACTCCCCGTTGGAGGGAACACGGTATGTTTGCAGCACACAGTAGAACAGCGGAACCGGTAGCCGAGAAGTTCATCGCTCTGGAGAGAGCGAAGAAGAGCGAGCCTGCGGTGAGCCTGGAGGAGCATCGCAACAGGAGCGCCATGGCGAGAGTCTTGGCCGAACTCATGCCCCGCCCCGAGCAATACACCGACAGCTTCCCCCTCTCCTTTTCCATATACATGGATGCCATGAACCAGTTATGGGCGTTCGCGCAACAGATTCGTCAAGTTCCGCCACTCAACACCATCGGGGATTTCGACGATGCCATGGAGGGCCTGCACTGCATCAGTTCCGGGGACGCCCTCATCGGGCAGGCATTCCACGACTGTGCCGTGTACTTTGATCGAGTGGTGGGTGAAGCGCAGGAGAGCCTCGCCAGCGTCACGCTGGCCATGTTTCGGGAGTGGAAAGTGAGCCCGGATCTGGTTCACGTGCTCAGTTCCATGGAGTGGTCCCGCATGGGGCTCTATTACTATGAGGGCGAAAAAGAGGGGCGGGTTCTGCTCAGGGATTTCCTCTCCGGGGAGCTCTTTGAGGCCGTAAACCCGCTGGGACATGAGGCCCAACAGAATGAGCTCTGGTTCACACGGCTGCTCCCTCCCATTGAAGGATTCTTTGACGAATATGTGGTGTTTGTTGACCCCTATGTGATCGAGGCCGATGAAGAAAACGCCTGGAGAGAATACTTTGGTCGGGTTCTGCCGCCGGAAACATCCCCCGCACACGGGAGCGCC
>JAHJLU010000317.1 GCA_018821745.1 Myxococcota bacterium
CACGCAGATAATCTTTGAGCTTGGAGAGGAGCCGTTTCTCCAGCTGCCTCGCCCTCTCCCTGGAGATCCCGTAGCGGTCGCCGATCTCCTTGAGGGTGAGGGGGCTGTCCGAGAGGAGGCGATCTTCCATGATAACCAGGTCCCGCTCCACGTGCAGCACCTCATCGCGATTCCCACGGGCCTTTTCCAGATCCGCACGCATCCGCGCCTTGAAGGCGGCCAGCTTCTCTAAAATGATGCGGTGGATCTCGTCGGCCTCCACGATCTCCTCGGGAGAACTGCCCGAGTCCTCCATGGTGTCCATGATGGTGCGGGAGCTCCCCTCGTCGGAGCGGAGGGGCGTCGAGAGACTGAGATCTGAAGCGTTGAGCCGCTTCTGCATCTCTTCTACCGCCGCCACGGGCACATCCAGCGCCTCGGCGATGTTGTCGGAGGTGGGAACAATACCCTTTGACTTCAGGTACTCCTGCTGCTTGTTGAGGTTAAAAAAGAGCTTGCGCTGGGCCTGGGTCGTCCCGATCTTCACCAGCCGGGAGTTGTTGAGCAGATACTTGAGAATGTATGCCCGGATCCACCAGGAACTGTAAGTGGAGAGCTTCACCCCGCGGAGGGGATCAAACTTGTCCACGGCCATGAGCAGCCCCACGTTACCCTCCTGAATGAGATCAATGAGGTTGTTGTGGGATTTGTGATACTCGTGGGCTATTTTCACCACCAGGCGGAGGTTGGCGGTCACCAGACGCCGCGCTAGCTCCGGTTTTCGCGTCCTGATGTACTCCTGGGCCACGTGCTGTTCTTCTTCGGGGGAGAGGAGCGGATAGCGCCGCACCTGGGCCATATAGGCCCTGTAGGGGTCGTAGCGGACCAGATTATAGGCGCTGTCTGAGTCCGCAGTGGGCTCGGAGACCTCACGGATACCGCGATCTTCATGGGTCTCTTCGACCTCATCGACTTCTTCCGCTTCGGCGTAAATGTCCTCCTCGGGCTCAATGGCGACGTCATCCTCGTCGACTTCGACCTCAAGCACCAGATCCGGACTGGTCACGGAGGGGAGGTTGCGTTTACTTTCCGGGTTTTTCTTCTTCCCATTCGACATCAACTACACCGTTATCGGCACCAAAGCCATGTACTCCCAGGGGAGAGCCATGCACGATGGTGAACTTGTTTTTGAAATGGTTCATGAGACCACTCGCCGCCAGGCTCCTGACCGGCGGCACCAGCAGCAGAAAACCCACAGTATCGGTAATAATTCCCGGAGTCACCAGGAATATCCCCGAAGCAAGGACCAGAAGCCCTTCGACCATGGCCTTGGTGGGCATCTGACCTTGTGCCAGGCTCCCCTGAATACGGGCCATAATAGCACGCCCCTGGGATTTCATCAGGCGAATTCCCACAAATCCCGTAAAGATAATTATTCCCACGGTATACAGAAATCCGATCATGCTGAACAGCTTGATCAGCAGATATATTTCCGAGATGGAGACGATAATGAACAGTAAAAAGAACATCAGTGCCTGAACACTCTCTGGTTGGTGAACACCATGGTTGCGCCCGCTCCGTTGCAGGCCGCGATGGATTCATAATCTCTCAGGGAACCCCCGGGCTGGATAAAACCGGTGATCCCGTGCTCCAGAGCGGCATCCACGCCGTCCCTGAAGGGAAAAAACCCATCGGAGGCGAGGACACTCCCCTTGAGACCGCCACACCGGGCGGCTACTTCCTCTTCGATGGCGACGAGCTCCCCGGCTGATCGCTTGCCCAGGGCAATTTCCCGCTCCAGATCGAACAGGGGCACGCCAAATTTGTGGTACACCAGGGCATCTTTATATTTCGTGTAGGCCTTCTGAACAGCCAGCTTTACCGCCCCGACCCGGTCCTGCTCTCCCGTGCCGATGGCGGTGGTCACCCCGTCTCTCACCATGACCACGGAGTTGGAGGTGACCCCCGATGCGATGGCCCAGGCGATGAGCATGTCGCGGATCTCTCCCTCTTCGGGGGACCGCTTCACCCGATGGGTGACACCGCGCACCGTGTGAGTGGCCGCGGTGAGGTCCTGCGCTCCCTGGATCCGGGGGACCTGGGAGAGCTCCACCACGAGACCGCCGTCACGGAGGGTGGTGAGGATCAGCCGTGGATCGTGTCCATAGTCGGCAAGCTCCCCGAGCACCGGCAGCTGGATAACCCGCAGGTTTTTCATTCCCTTGAGAATCTCTATACTCTCGGGCTCATAGGCCGGAGCCACCACCACCTCGCTGTAGGAGGAAGCAACGGCACGGGCCGTGGCCGCGTCGAGGGTCCGGTTGACCACTATACACCCGCCCATGGCGGCGATCCGGTCAGAGAAATAAGCCCGGTCGTATGCCTCGTGGATGGTCTCGGCCACAGCAACACCGCAAGGGTTGTTGTGCTTGAGTATTACCGCCGCTGGCATGTCGGGAAGGTTGATAAGAATGGAGACGCCGGAGTTGACATCCGTGAGGTTGGTTTTTCCCGGATGTTTCCCGAACTGAATAAAATGCTTTTCCGAGAGTCCTGAGATAAGAGGCCGGCCCGCTCGAAGCGTTAAATCGTTCAGCTTGATTTCTCCGCCCGTCCACTGGTAGAGTGCCGCAGGCTGATCGGGATTGTCCCCGTACCGCAGCCCTTTTTCTTCCATCTCCCCCGCTTCGTTGGGAATGGACCAAAGCCGCTTGGTGAAGGTGAGTTCGTCTTCACCAAGGGAGAGGGTCATCTTCTCGGGAAAAAAATCCTGCAATATGGTCCTGTAGGCTTTTCTTATCGAACTCATCGTGCACTCCTGTTCGTTTACACGGGAAAGGTAGCCATGAAAATCATTCTCGTCAAGATCCTGCTTCTTGCTCTTGTGCTGGGCCATATTCCCATGGAGGCCCGCGGCGCAGATCCTCTAAAGACGCGTCTCACGCGAGTGCTCAGACGCAACCGGATACCGGGCAGAAAGTCCGTGTATGCCAAGTGGCTTGGTGGAAAGACCATTTACCAGACCAACGCACGGCTCGCGGTCACCCCCGCTTCATGCATCAAATTACTCTCCACTGCAACCGCCATTCGGTGGATGGGCAAAAATTATCGGTTTACCACCAAATTCTCCGGTCAGCACACGGGGAAGAAAATGACCACCCCGCTTTACTGGTGGTCCAACGGAAACCCCACCTTCACGCTCAATGATCTCGCCAAGGCCGTGGCAAAAATTCATGCGGCGGGGATCCGCGAGATTCCTATGGGCGTCGTGATTGATGCCACTTACTTCCAGAACAAGCGGCCCCGGGGATTTGAGAGCTACCGCGGGAGTCAGGCATATCTCACCCGGCCCTATCCCGTGGCGGTGGAGGGCAACCACGTGACCGTGGAAATAGTCCCCTCTGGGGCCACCGCCAAGGTCACCTGTGTCCCCTCCTCGCCCCTCATCCGCTGCACCTCGTCGGTGAAGCTCGGGCCCTCAACCAAGGGGCTCCTGTCAACGTCGCGCATGGGAAAAGGCGGCGTTCTCGAGGTCTTCACCCGGGGCGTCCTGGGGCGAAACGAGAAAAAGGAAGTGCGGCGGGTCCGCAGCTACGATCCCCTGAAATTCACGGCCGGCGCCCTCCTCTCGGCGCTGCAGGCGGCGGGAATCACTGTCCCCCAGAAATACAGCAATGGCCGAACGCCCAAGGATATGACCGCCTACTACGAGTCCCTCTCCGAGCCCCTGCAGACCGTGGTCCAGAAGACCAATCAGCACTCCAACAACTTCTGGGCGGAGAACATCACCCGGGCCCTGGGCGCCTTCAAGTATGGCGTCCCCGGGACCACCACCAAGGGACTGCGTGAGGTGAACGCCCTCCTCATCCGCTCCGGCGTGAAAAAGCTCTACTTCAACCTCTCCAACGGCTCTGGACTCTACGGCAACAGCCGCATCAGCTCCAAACACCTGGTGCGGTTCATGGAGCGCCTCCACACGATTCCCTGGCTCCACCAGATAATGTTCCGCTCCCTCGCCCGTCCGGGCCACCCAGGCACCCTCTACAACCGTTTCAGAGGCCATTCTGCGGCGGGATCCTACCTCTTCGCAAAAACGGGGACCCTCAACACCGCCTCCTGTCTCGCGGGATACCTGGTGAAGGGCAAGAAGACCATCCTCTTCGCCATCATGAATGATCGCATCAAGGGGAACATTACCGCCGCCCGCAAATACCAGGACGAGGTCGCCAAAACCCTCCTGAGGCGGCTCATGGGCCTCACCATCAAGACCCGCCCCAAGCCCCTCTTTTAATTCCATTGAAATACCATTGATTGAAACCACAGGGGCCACGCCCCGGGGAGGGTCAGCGTTTTTTGGGCCAGATGAGAACCAGCAGCCAGATTCCTGCGGCGACACCGGCTGTGATGAAAGTGATTTTCGCGTCGCCCTTGGCTGGCTCCTCCAGGTAGGCAATCCCTGCCAGGCCACCAACTGATGCCACCGTGGCCGACAGGAACATGAGCACCTGGGCTCCCCAGCCGCGGCTGGCCGACAGCTTGCGGTTGCGGTAGAACCCTTTAAAATAGAGCAGGATCCCGTTAAGAAGGATAAAAACACCCACACCCACCGTGGCCCAGGAGACCGCTGTGGGGACCGGTTTTTTCAACTCCCCTGAGATCCCCATGAAGGCTACGAGGAACATGAGCACCCCCAGCCCCGCGACCATGACCCCGAAAAAACTGAACAGGAACCCGAGAAAACCGCGTTTACCCAAGGTGGGCGCATCGGGGGCGGGCTCACCGAACTTCTCGATGATCTGCTGCTGGAAATCCGTGGGAACCGCCCACACACCCCCCGCGGCTGAGGCCTCTTTGAAGAAAACAAGTATCTGTGGGAGCTTGGATTCGGTCATGGTGCCTTTGGGGAGGTGCTTTTGCAGCTCGTCCTCGGGGATACCATAATGGGACGACAGGATACCCAGGTTGGCCTTCTCCAGACTGTTCATGAGGACAATACCCATGCCGACCACCAATACGAGGGCGATAACACCGGGGACCAGCAGCGGATACTCCAGGGACTCCATATAATAGAATATGGAGGCATCGTAGATCCCGTGGATAAGGATGGGAATCAGCAGCGCCATAATCCAGAACCCCACACTGCTCTGCCCCTGACGGACGAACTTGGCCCGCCCGATGAAATATCCCATGGTGACCCCGCAGAACAGATGCATGGGGATGGCGGTGAAGGCCCGGAAAATACCGGTTTCGAGACCGTACTGGCTCACGTAGAGGACATTCTCCAGCATGGCAAAACCCAGCGAAGAGGCGGCACCGTATATAACTCCGTCGATGGGCTCATCGAACTCGGGGCGCTTGTAGGCCACCTGATAAACCATCATCATCTTGAAAAACTCTTCAGGGATCGCCGCGAAGACAAAGGCGACATAGATGGAACGCATGAGCGGGTCCGAGGGCACCCCCAGCCCCTTGATGAGGCCCACAACCAAAAGAACCGGGATGGCCGACAGCGCACCGAAGATGGCAACCTTGGCAATAAGCCCCTTGGGTTCCGGGTGTTGGTCGTGGGTGTAGATATACAAAAAAATCAGCAGGCAGGGCAGAATGGTGACGGCAACGGTAACAAGATGCATGGGCGTTCCTTGGCCAATCAGGGTGACGGGGGTTCCTCATCCTCGCTGATGATATCACCGAGGCGCTCCCGAAAGAGTTCTTCTATTTCCTGGGAAGTGCGAAGCGTCATCGCTGTATCTGTCAGTTGTTTGACCACAGCGTACTC
>JAHJLU010000318.1 GCA_018821745.1 Myxococcota bacterium
AGGAGCGTATTAAAAGATTGAAAAAACGGTTGGATGAGATGGTCGCCCAAAAGAAGCCTCAGCAAAGCATCGTGCGTCTCAAGAAGTCCATCAAGCGGCTCAAATCGCGGATATCAGAGTTGAAGGCGCGGCTCGCTGACCCTTCAGAATACAAAAGCACACCTGAAACGATTGCCACGACTGGCTCCAGCGAACCGCAAATAAAAAGGCTCGGGGATTACACCTATGGCATCACCAAAGATTCACTCAAGAAAATTCTGCCGTTTCTAAAGGGTAGTAATAGTGACGTCCGTGTCGCCCCCAATAGGAATGGCGGCTTCCGTACATTCCTTGTGAAGCCCCAATCAATCTTCTACAAACTGGGTATTCGCAGCGGGGACATCATCCAAAAATTCAACAACATCCCCCTCAACTCCGCACAGGAGACCTTGGACGCATTCACAAAATCAAAGGATGTCACCAATCACACTCTCACACTCTCACGCCGAGGGAGGAGCCTCACCATCCTCTACAAAATAGAGTAGACCCAGAGCCCAACTCACACCACACCTGCGAATCTGGTACGGACGAAATCATCGCATCGAAGAATAAGGGTGAAGCAGAAACTCCATTTGGAACACAAGGGGAAGTTTATGATATCTGCGATTGGAGCCTGGGCAGGTTCTACAAATAGCGCACTTTTTACGCATCATTTGGGTGTCAGTTGTTTGATGAATTTGCAGCTACCCGCTGTCTGCACCTCTTCCCTGTCCATCCACGGACAGGGGGTGTCCGTTGGCAGACGGATAATCGCCATATGTGGCGTCCCTCCCGAGCTCGTTCCTCCCTCTTTGTTCCTGTGATTCCACGCATGTTCGGTCTTTCGCCCCAAGATGGAACGGCCCTTGCAGTCTTGGCTCTCGAACAATGAAAAGGAGCCTCACATGACCGACCGCACTATTCCCCCCTCAGACAGCATCCCCGCCCCGCCCAAGGGCGGCAAATACATCGACTTCTTCACCGACTTTGGTTTTAAGAAGCTTTTTGGGCCGCCCCACAGGGAGCGTCTCATGAACTTCCTCAACAGCCTCCTCACGGACCTCCCCGGGCCCATCGTCGATCTGGAATACCTGCAGCAAGAGCAACTGGGTAATTCGGAGGATGACCGGGACGCCTTCTTCGATCTCTACTGCAAAACCCGGAGCGGTGAGCGTTTCATCGTGGAGATGCAAAACTCCCGGCAGCAACAAATATAAGGAAGCTTCGCCGTCGGTCTTATCTTGTGTACACAGGCCATGCCCCGTTGCGATGCAACGCGCCGGCAAAGGTATTACTCCACATTCCCCATCCAGGAGCAGGCCCGGCGCGGCACGTGGGAGTACTTCCTCTATCCGGTCTACAGCATCGCCCTCCTCAACTTTCGGCTCGACGACGGGTCCACGGACCCCGACGACATCATCTCCATTGGGAAAATCACCAACATCAAGACCGGGCGAATCATGTATGACAAGCTCACATACGTCTTTATCGAGATGCCCAAGTTCAACAAGGACCCCGATGCCCTCACGCCACACGTGGAAAAATGGCTTTATATCATGAACAATCTTGCTACAATAGAGGAGGTGCCCCCAGGGCTCCGGGAGGATGTGTTCATGGAATTTCTCGACGAAGCTGAGATCGCAAAGCTCGACGCGGACGACAGGCTGGCCTACCACCGCAGCCTCAAGGCCTATCGCGACCGTATCAACACCGAGGAGTACGCCAGATCCGAGGGGAGGAGAGAGGGAATAGAGATAGGGATGGAGATGGGGATGGCCGCCAGAAACCGGGAGATAGCAAAGAATCTGCTGGCAAAGGGGTTTGACATGGACACAGTCAGGGAGGCCACGGGGCTCACTCCTGAAGAGCTCTCAACCATCGAGGTACAACCCTAGTCTTCACACCCCACCTCCTTGCAAAACCCGAACAAATGCCCCGGAACAGGTACTGCTGTATGGGCCCCGAGGTGGTTGGATCGGTCTCGTAAATGTCGGGGAGCCCGTCACCGTTAACATCGAGCAGGTCACTCCGCCCAGATGCCCTATGGGAGATGAATGTTGAGGAGTCCTGAACGCCGTACCACCCTCCTTATGCCTATAATGAAATCAACAGACGGAAACACGCCTGAATTGTTCACCAGGGTGACCGACGGGTGTCGGCGCCGGTCAGACGCTGCTTTCACGTTGTGTGGGGCGTGTCCGTTCGAGCTGAGGTCAGTGGGCTAACGTGAAAACAACCGCAAATCCACGCCGGGAGGGGTCGGTCATCTTAGATGGGTGTGTAAAATCGGCGCTTTGTAGGTCCGTTTATGTTGACCCATGCCTAAATGACGGCGTTTTTTGCGTGGTTTAGATTGGTCGGTGGTTCAAATCACGAAGAGAGACCCTTCATTCACGTTGCGGACTCCCCTCTGCGAGTGCCGAGGGGTCTTTCCTCTTGTTACAAGTGCAACGGCGACCCCTGGAACGGGTCACACCCAACCCGGGGTCTCATGTGCGCAACGCAGCCTTGGGTCAACGAAAGGCGGGAAGGATGTGCTGACCGGCAGGGATGCGACCGGCCCTGCTTCTTAATCCACGGTGGGATCCGCCTCGGGATCGGTGTCGGGGTCATCGGTGCGCGAAACCCGAGGGGCGGGCGGAAAGATGGCGTTCCACAAGTCACGCTGGCGTGGAAACAGCGTGCGGACCTGCCCCATCACGCGCTCCAGGGCATACTCGTGATCCTCGCACAACGCCATCTCCTGGGCCCGGAACACCGCCAGCCGACTGCCGGCATCTTCACGCTTCGCCACGGCCGCCTTGAGATCGTCCAGC
>JAHJLU010000319.1 GCA_018821745.1 Myxococcota bacterium
CACCTTCCACAAACGATCGCAAAAACCCGTTGGCCTGCTCATCGTCGATGTCGTCCATTCCTGAAATAATCTCAGCCATGGGGACCTTTACGAACCTGGCCCGGAAAAGCTCTGCCATTGTCTCCTGATCAGAGGGGCCGGCGATGAGCCAGTCAGAGGGTTCTCCGAACACACCCAGCCTCGTTTGGGAGATTTCCCTGTGAACCTGGACCGCGTGCAAAAGGCGCTGCAGTCCCAGGAAATCTTCATCCCGGTCGCCGAGCATCACTATTTTTCCTTTTCTGTTCAGTTGCTGCAGGCGAGCCAGCACCTCAAGGGCGGCGGGGAATGAGTTGGACGAAGGATGGGCCGCCAAAATGATGGGGCCTTGTAGCTCCTTGGCCCGCTGCATCACCATATGCTCCGTGCCCCCGGTTACGGTCAGGAGCACCGCGGGACTCTCCGACGAGAGAGGGGCGCCGGGCTTGACAATCTGGTGAGCCAGATTGTGACGAATAAGTTTTTTGCTGATCTCGCCCACCATCCGCTCGGTGTCCTCGGGGGGCTGTAAGACTGAGGCAAGGGGTACCAGTTGAAACATTATCTACCGCCTTCTTTGGGAAGTGTTGTGGCGCAGGTTGCCAGTTCAGAGGGGGAATGAATGGAAAACAAGCCGTCACCGGCACCTCCCCGGCACAGCTCGAGAGACCACGGGGGCGTGTACCTGGTGATCTTGAGCAGGCAGACCATGTTTTTAAAGTGGGGCTTTGATCGCTTCAGCACAAGGGGAAGGGCCAAATCGAGGGAAAAGACGTCACCCACAACCACGTCGGGGCGCTCCTCTTCGAGGATAGCCAGGTAGTGTCCCCTGTCGACGGCCGTGCTTCGACCGTTGTATGCTTCACAAGTGCCTGGATCCCCCGTGAGCACATGTTTCTGCGCATTTCCACGCAGAGTGAGCCGACCTCCCCATGGGGTCTGTCCCGCCGAGAAGCCATACCGCCGCCAGGTGGCGGCGATGGCGTCCGTTGAAAAATTGGAGCAAAAGACCACATCGGCCACACGCAGGAGCGCAGATAGGGAGTCCACTGCCTCGGGCAGCAGTGCGTGTCCGGAGGCCTTGAGATAGGCCGCACTCCCCTCGTGAAACAATTCAGAGCCCAGCTCGTTTGTGTTCTCATACCCTCCCTTGCGCAGCGCCTCATAGAGATGCAGGCAACGGGGATGGCCCTCTTCGGCCAGTATCTGTATGGCAGCACAGAGGCTGTTGTGGGTCAAAAAAGGGTCTTCGTCGGAGAAGGCGGTGATGCGCCCATGGTCTCGCCACCCGTGGGCGGCGGGATGCAGATCGAGTTCGGCCTGCACCTGCGCCATGACCAGGCGGATTTCCCTGAGGGGCCACTCAGTTATGCGCGCGAGCCCCTGCTCTCGAGCCTCATCCACGGCGCGGGCCTGACCGCTGAGCTCTGTCCAGACACCATCGAAATCGACCAGAAATTTAGGTTTGTCAACGTGGGCCATGTGTAAAAACCGCATCCTTTCAACACCACTCGTGGTAGCCGCCCCAAAAATACCACGAACGGATAAGATCATTTTGAAGCAAATCCTTTATATCTTTATAATTCTCAAATTCAACCATAGATCCATTTTTGAAAGACCATTCCCCATAGGCATCTGAAACGAACTCAACTGCATCGCCACAGTCTGCTTCCCTCTCAGGCTGCCCAACCAACCGGGACCAGCGATACTTCCAGTTGCATTTCACTCTGGAAATTGGCATACTTACCAACCTTATTCACCCGGGGCCACTCGCCCCTCAGGAGCACACATGAAGAATATCACCCTGTTATCCGTTGTTGTAATGGCCCTCACCCTCTTTTCCTGCAAAAAGAAAGAGGAGAACAAAGAGGCCGACAAAAAGGGGGCAGCAGCAACAAAAAGTGGCAAGAACGACATGGCCACCAAACCCGTCAAACCAGCCAAGCCCGGAGAGGCAGCAAAAGTTACCCCGAAAACTCCCGTAGGGCCAACAAAACTCCCCGATTTCAAAATCCCCTCCATGTGGGGTGGAGAGTGCACACCAAAAGATTACCTGGGCAAACCCTCCATTGTTGAAGTGTGGGCCATGAGCTGCCCCCACTGCCGCCACCAGGCAAAATACCTCGAAGAGCTTGCCGAGAAACTCGACTTTACCAAATATGCCATTGTCTCAATTCACGCCAGGGGTGGTGACAAACTCAAAGACAAAATTGGCGAGCACTTTAAAAACAAAAAGATCCAGGTGTGCCTTGACTCGGGTGCCTTCATTAAAAGTCTCAGAGCACTCCCCAAAGAATATCAGGTTCGCGGAATCCCCCACCTCTTTATGGTCAACGCCAAAGGCGAGATCACCGAAGTACTCAGAGGCGCCCGTAAAGCTGACCTCCTCAAGACCAAACTTGAAGCCATGAAATAATCACTGCTGGCATCAACGGATCCCAGTCCATGTGCGATAGCAGATCACGTTAACCAAAAAAAGATTCAAAGGGGACTCCATCACGCGCAAAGAAGCGAGACTCGTCTATGGGACCCTCTTCATGGATGGAGAGAAAGGTATTGAGCGCGACTGCGGCACGAATGAGCGCCTTGAAGGCACCACTCTTTGAAAGATTTGTCAGGCAAGATTACCTTAATACCTCAGCGTGAGACGCAGCATGTCAAAGAGCTGTATCCCGTCCTCGAAGATTGGCTCAGGATAATTTTTGACGAAGAAGTCATGGTCAATGCTTGTAACTCTAAAGCCCTGCCGCTGGTAGAAGGCCAGTTGATAGCCAAACGTGCCTGTGCCCACCTCCAGTTGACGCGCGCCGGACTTGCGGAAGAAATCAACAACCCATTTCAAGAGCACTGTACCATAGCCGGATTTCTGATGGGCTGGGTGCACAGCGATGGCCATCAGCTCGTGTGCGTCTGTGCCATATGGCTGGACAACGCATGCACCAACCACAATTTCACCGATTGAAGCCACGAAGCACTTTGATGATGAAAGGTAGGAGCGAACCTTGTCTTGCGAGGGATCGGCAAGCAGCAGCAGGTCCATTGGAGCATCTATTGCGGGAACTTCTTGGATCAGTAGCGACATGCATATCCTTTCGCAGAACGTCCAAGCTCAGCGGTGGCGGTTAGCCGTCCGCTGAAGTGATTTGTTGGCACACAATTTCCGCTCTTACTTGAACTCTTTCGATGCTGCATTCATCGAAGATGAGCGAAATGTAACTTTTTTGATTGGCATCTTGTCTTTAAGAAGCTCGTAGAAAAGCTCACAAAGATTCTCACAAGTAGACACTTTCTTGGTCACAACTACTCTATATTCGGGATATGACCAAGCAAGCGGGTGATCTATTTTTTTGAGAGGAACACAGTGCTCCGGGTCGTTATGGATGCCTTCCTTTTTGTAAACAGCAAGAACCGCTTCCAAAAGCGGGTCGCCTTCCTGAAACATTGTGGCATGATGGAAATGATCGCAAACTTCCCATGCTTTCTTAAACCCCTCTTTACAGGCGTGTGCAAATCCAGTCACTGGGTCTACAGTATCTTCAAGTTCGATTTCTAAAAGACCTGAGTGCCCATGAAGGTGCTTTGCTTCGCGCGGCCAATTCATGAACCTATGTGCGTACTGGAAGTCAAGTTTTACGATTGAAGTGTACTTGTCGTTTGACATGATAATCTCCTTTTAGTTTGGGTAAACTGATAGATATTACAAATAAAAACATTAAAGCAGGAACTGTTTCACCTTTTTTTCCTACAGGCACACCTCTTTTCACATTGGTGCCAACTACTTATTAGGGATAGATGCTTATTTTTCGGAAGTCCGAATTGTCGTGTTTGGATATTTGCTGTGTCCATAGACTCCTCGACCATTGATGTTCGCTTCCTTTTTAATAGATTGGCGGGTCTTGGAAAAATGTCAATGGAAAATGGGCGCAACGGAGGGTGGAAGGCAAGTCATGGTAAAAACGCCCGAAAATGCCATTATATATCTATCTGCTGATTTTTCTTGCGGTCTCGCGGCTTTTAGGATCTAATTTTACTGACTTGCATTGGGAACTCCACTGATTTTTATTCACGATTTGATGATCGGTGATTTCTGGTGTCCCAGTAATGCCTTTTTCTCTATGTGTTTATTTTTACAGGGTTACTTCCTTGAGATCTAACCTATGAGCAGTCAGCATGAAATTCATTTTTCCATTTGTACTATCAATAATGGTGTTCGGGTGCACAAACAAAGACAAGGAGAACAATAAGGAGACCGAGAAGGATCTTTATCAAACAAAACGGGCCGATGACAAGGATACTATTACAGATGACTACTTATATGAGATTGCAAAAAACAGCCTAATGGGAAAAAAATGGCCAATAAGCAAACTTACTGAGAAAAAGGTCATTGATGAAAACGGTAAGGTTTACCGAATAGTTACAATCGATTATACCGACGCCTTTTTTTCCTTTACGAACTGCAAAAGAGTCAAGTACCATGATGGATCAATGATATGTGCAAATCGTCTAAGAATCGAATTCGATAAGAATATTCCGGAGTTACTCAAATACCTCCCGATTTTCCAGCAAAAAGGGTACCGGATTTTAGGCTATAGTAAACTTTATAAAGACATAGGACTTGATGTACGCACGACAGATTTGGAGGGATTAGAACAAACATATGAAGAACTTAAAAAAGTATTTACTGGAGTTAATATAGATATAATTATGAAGCCATTTGGGAGTAGTAGAACGTCTGGCAGTTGAAATGGTCGGGGCTCAGCCTTCGGGAGCAAAAGAGTGGAAATGGAGGAAAAGGTTGAAGACACAACCACGGGTGGACTGCAGTGTCCATGGTTGGTCGGCGCACAGCAGGAGAGAGGTGGGGTGGGATCGTCAGCGCAGGTAGAGGCCGTCTGTGCCTATTTTTCCGGGGCCGTTGAGGACGTAGATGCCTGCGGAGTTGTCTTGCACGTAGAAGGAGAGGTGGCCGCCGGTGGCGGTGACGGTGTTACCGGTCACGGCGTCGGTGTAGGTGCCGTCGCGCACTCCGTCGATCTCGAACTGTTGCCCGCTCCCGATGGCCAGGCCCACGACCACGTAGCTCGCACCGTTGTTGTAGTCGCGCTTGAAGCTCAGGTTGTTGCCGCCCCCGTCGACGGTGGACATGATGCCCTTCTGCAGCGCCGGGACGGCCCGGCGGATCTGGTTGAGGCGTTTGATGTGCTGATAGAGCGGGTGGGCCTGGGTGGTGGCGATGGTGCTGCTCGTGAGGTAATCGCCGAAGTAGGCGCGCCCGGTGTCGCTCACCATCATGTGCTCGTCGGCGATGTCCTGGGGTGCCCCCTTCATGAACTCAATCTCCTCGCCATAGTAGAGGCAGGGGATGCCGCGGACCGTCCAGAGCAGGTTGTAGGTGGCGGCGGCCTTCCACTGCTCGTGGGCGAAGCGATACTTCCAGTCGTTGTCCGGGCCAATGTCGTGGTTCTGAAAGAAGGTCACCATGATCGTCGGGTCGCTGTAATAGCCCGCGTTGAGCACACTGGCGATCTGGTCGTAGTTGCCGTTGGCCACGGAGTCACGGAAGACGGACATGAGCGAGAAGTCGAGCAGCGAGAACCCCGAGGGATCACCTGCAGCGGTCCAGGTATAGTAGTAGGGCCGGATCTCTTCGGGAGGATTCTGCCAGCCGATGCCCTTGACCAGGTTCTCGCCAAAGACAAAGAGCCCCGGTCGATGGGCCTTCCACTGATTGATGAAGTCGTCGAGCAGGTTGCCGCGCTCCACGTGCTTGACCGTGTCGACGCGGATCGCGTCGACGCCCATGTCGAGGTACTGGTAGATGGCGCCGTTGATGTAGTCCTGGACGGGCTGATACTCGGTGTAGAGGTCAATGGTGTCCCCGGCCATGTGCTTGGACTGGAGGGCCACCTGGTTCTCCCAGTCGCCGCCGGCCATGAACCCGTTGAGGTGGTACCAGTCCGGATCGAGGGTCATGGCGTCGATGCCGAAGAAGCGGTTGGGGTTGTAGCCCGGTGAGGGCACGCTTGTGCCGGTGAGCGGATCGGTCAGGCTCTGGGTGCCGTCGGGATCGGTGGTCTGCCGGTCCATGAACCACTGCGGCGCGGCCTGGTTGTCGTTGTCCTCGCGGCTCTCGCAGGTGTAGCAGCCCAGGTTGCCCTGGTAGGGGCCCAGGTCAATGTCCCCCTGCTGGCTGCCCGCCTCGACGTAGTATTTTATCGGCAGGTGGTCGATCCACACCTGGTCGCGGATACCGTACTGGGACGAGTGATTGACCACCACGTCCTGAATGATCTTCATGCCCCGGGCGTGGACAGCGTATATGAGGTCCTGGTAGGTGTAGCCCACCGACTCCAGGCGCGGATCGATCCGGTACCAGTCGTAGGCGTGGTAGCCGTGGTAGTCGAGGCCGCTGCGGTTCTCCACAGGGGGCGTGATCCAGATGGCGGTGAACCCCAGATCCTGTATGTAGTCGAGGCGCTCGATGAGCCCCTTGAAGTCGCCGCGCCAGTGCGGGTCGCCGGCCTCGTAGCGGTCGCGGTTGTAAAAGTTGTTGCTCGGATCGCCGTCGTTGAACCGGGCGGTCAGCACAAAATAGATGGTCTCTTCGCGGAAATCCCCGAGGGGCTGGAGCTGTACTGCCGTGCACCCTGTCGCAGGGTCACCCGCGTAGCCGTTATTGCAGCGGCAGAACTGGGCGCCCTCGAGGATGTTGAGTCCGCGCGCGATGCAGTGGGCGTTTGCGCCACAGCCCGAGTTGTCGCTGCACTCGGACTCGATGTAGGTACACCCGGTCAGGGGATCGCCTTCGTACCCCGGATAACATGCACACACGCCGTTATCACAGAAGGCGTGGGCGCCGCAGCCGCCAGGGCACTCGACGGGGTCGGTCGGTTTCTCGTCGTACCACTGGCCGTCTTTATACCAGCCCATGCTGTCGCGTGACAGGTCTGCGGTCTGGTTGGTGCCGTCGTTGAAGATGACGTTGGCCGCGCTGACCCCGAAGATGAGGTAGCTGTACCAGTCATCGCCCAGGTCGTTCATGGGCACACCGGGCCAGACAATGGGGTCGGTGGGCGGCGTGGTGTCCCAGTAGTAGATGTTGATGGCGGTCCCCCAGCCCGAGGGCCGCTTGAAATACACCAGGAGGCCGTCCGGGTGGCTGTCGTGCCACTGGCCGTCTGCGTACCAGCCCAGCTTATCACGGGACAGGTCAGCGGTGCTGTTGGTGCCGTCGTTGAAGCTGAGGTTGGCCGCGCTCACACCCTGGATGGTGTAGACGTACCAGCCGCCGCCTTCGCTGAGCATGGGCACACCGGGATAGTCGATGGAGGCAATGGGCGGCGTGGTGTCCCAGTAAACGATGTTGACGGTCTCGCCCCAGTCGGCGGGCTTCTTGAAGTGCACCTCAAGGCTCAGGTTTGACCCGGAAATCTCATAGGTCGCCGTGGCGATGTTCGAGCGCTCGGAGTCCTTGATGGCGATGGCCTTGATCGTCGTGTCACTCTGCAGGACGATGGGCGCGGTGTACAGCGTCGCGGTGTCGTCGGGATCGGTGCCGTCGACGGTGTAGTAGATGACCGCCTCCGCCGTGGTCGAGGAGATGGTAACTTCCTGGCCCGGTGAGTACGTCCCGGCGGCAGGGCTGAAGAGGGGCGTCGCAACCGCCGGGTCATTCCCGTCGTCGCAGGCTGCGAGCAACAGCGAGAAGAGGGCAAAAGTGAAGAGGAGTCTCGCAAAAGGCATCTGGAACAGGGACTTTTGCGCAGACAGTTCAGAGAAGTTGGGTCTGCTAATCAACGTGGTTTTGGTCATCATCGGTACCTCGTCTTCATTCGGTTCGTTAGAACGTTAAAGCGCATTTCTTACCTTTTGCCAATAGCACATTGCTGTCTGCCGGTGTACCGGAAGTGTATCTCCCCCTCAGTTGGACTGGACAGGCGATACGGTCTTCGCCTGCAGTTTCAGGACAAATATCTCAATGCGTCTGGCACAAATTATGGGAGCAATACAGCCCCGTCTCCGGGGCATCCTTTCCATTGAGAATGGGTCAGGGATTTGGGTTTCTTGCCCGCTGGCCGTCAGGTTTGCCTTTGGCCTTGGAGCTTGGGGGTGAGGCCTTTTTGTTTCATGAGTTTGGGCTGGCAAATGGCTTTTCTTGCCAAAAGTATCCTGTACCAGAGTACATAATTTGAAAAAGCCTCCGGTAGATTTTTTTGGGCGGGTACACAATTCAAAAAAGGCTCCGGTGTAATTTCAAAAAGCGGGTACAGAATTTAAAAAGGCGGGTACAGAATTTAAAAAGGCGGGTACAGAATTTAAAAAAGGCTCCGGTGAATTCAAAAAAGGCTCCGGTAGATTTTTTTTGGCGGGTACACCATTCTCAAATCGATGGGGAACAATGGAAAAAGCCTTAATTTCGGCCTCCATAGGCATTTTAGGGAAGATTTTCCGAATTTTTCACGCTCAGGAGGCACCAACGGGGAGCTGGAACTGGACAAGGAGCAGAACACCTGATGAAACAGGCACCTGGCAAAACTTGGAAAACGCGGTCTGGACTTTTAGTATTCTCAGAGTGACGTCCCATGGGGTTGTTTCATTTGCAAAATAATTCTTTTTGGGGGAAACTGTGGTGCACGCCCACTGAGCGGTGTACAAGGAGGCTCCATGAAGCAGGTTCTTTTTCTCTCACTCGTTATGATGTTGGGCTGCGATGACTCAGGCAGCTCGAATAACACCAACAACGTCAACAATACCAACAACATCAACAACATCAACAACATAAACAATGTAAATAACCTCAACAACGTCAACAATCTCAACAACACGAATAACGTGAACAACACCAACAACCTGAACCCGGAGATCTTTGCCTGTCCAGCCCTTGGAGCGCCCACGGGCACGGTCGTCACCGTCTCGCCATCCCAGGCGTCGGAGCTCAGGGGAATCGTTACCGCCGCCGAGACGGGCACCACCATCCTCCTGGAGGACGGCTTCTATGACATGAGCGAGGGAGACAACGTGAGCCGCCTGGTCTTCGCCACCCCCGGGGTCACCCTGCGCTCCGCCTCGGGGAATCGGGACGCGGTCACCCTGGACGGCGCCTACCTCACCAATGAGCTCGTCTCGGTCTATGCCAGTGACGTGACCATCGCCGACATCACACTCACGCGTGCCTATGATCATCCCATCCACGTGAGCGGGTCCGACGGAAACCCCATCGAGGGGACCCTCATCTACAACGTCCACGTCATCGATCCCGGGCAGCAGGGCATTAAAATCAACCCCATCGGGACAGGATACACGGACTATGGCGTGGTGGCCTGCTCACTGATTGAGCTCACGGACGACGGGCGCGGCGAGGTCCGGAATAACTGCTACACGGGCGGTGTGGACGCCCACATGTCCATGGGATGGACCATTCACTCCAACACCTTTCGCGGGTTCTGGTGCGAGACGGGGCTCTCGGAGCACGCCGTCCACCTGTGGAAGACCTGCCGTGACACCGTGGTGGCCAACAACACCATCATCGACTGCGCCCGGGGCGTGGGGTTCGGTCTGGGCGAGACGACGGAGACCCGCATTTACGCAG
>JAHJLU010000320.1 GCA_018821745.1 Myxococcota bacterium
ATCGCTTGAGCAGCTGGTCAGGCAGGCGCACCTGCTCACTGTTACACTGGTACCGGTAGCGTGCCAGGCGGGAGACGATCTCTGAGGGGAGCACTTTGGGGAGATATTCGAGGATTGACTCCCGGTAAAGCAACACGGAGACCTCGTGTTCAAACTTCTTGAGCTTTCTGATGACAAAGGGGAGCACCCCCGCGATGCTGTCGAAGGGTGCGAATCCCGGGAGACCACGGAAAAGAGCGGGGCTCAGATCGATGAACAGGCACCACTTCTCCTTCTTCAGGGGGTAGGAGAGGCGCACAATGGGTTTTCGTTTTTTAAGGGAGGCCGCCTTCACTACCGCCTTGAAGGGATCCCCGGGGATGTAATCCCGAAGATAGGCGAAGTCGCCGTCAAAGGAGGGGACAGGCCGTCTGTCGTACATCTTCAGGTCGTCTCTCCGCCGGTTGCGTGCCGAAGTTGGGAGGCCGGGGCTCACCATGAGGCTGATGGGGAGGAGCAGATAATACCGACGCGGCCGAAAGCCCAGAGGCGAGGTGATGATCACCGAGAGCCCGTAGAAGAAGGCGGGCCCTGGTCTTGTGGGCAGCAGCTCCACGTCAACCCTGATCTTGGAGTTGGGTCCCAGGCGGCGAATGATGCGACCCTGGGAGGCGAACCCGGGACAGGTGCGGATCTCCATGCGCAGGATCCCCAGGGTGAAGGGGAGGGCGTTCTCCAACTCCACGGGAATGGTAATGGGGGTCCCTACCTTTGCGTGCTCCATTGGAGGCCACGCCACGCCCCTGAGGGGCCGTACCCGCATCCCCGAGATGAGCCGCCGCTCGCTCAAAAATGCATACCCGGTGATGGAAAAAGGGATGAGCCCCAGCAGCACCAGATCCATGCGCAGCAGCACTGCACCCGATGCGAGAAACAGGATGCCGCCCAGCAGAAGCAAGGTGGGGGAGGGGTAGGCCGAGAAGAGTCGGTTTTTCACATGGGGAGCGATCTCCTCTTTGGGCTTTGTGAACTCCGTAGCGGCGATGAGGCCGTCTCCTGTGTCCGCATCCACTACCGACTCTGCCGTGGTCATGCAAGAAGCTCCATCTTGTCGAGGGCACGGGAAATGAGCTGGTTCACGGAGATGTTGGCCATTTCTGACTCGTAGGAGAGGCGAATACGGTGCCCCAGAACCGCATGGGCGAGGAATTTGACATCATCGGGGATGCCGAAATCACGTCCCTGAAGGGCAGCGTAGGCTTTCACCGCGCGAATGAGAGCGAGGCCAGCCCGGGGGGAAGCCCCGATCTCAATCTGTGGCTGCTGTCTGGTCCAGCGAATGAGTGAGAGTACATACCGCATGAGGGGTTCTGTTACCTTCACCTGCTCAACAAGCTGTTGTGCATTGATGATCGCTGCGGCATCCAGCAGGGGCTTGGGCATTGGGGGGTTCACATGGTGTCTTGTGATCATGTGAAGTTCCTGGTTCTGGTCGGGATACCCCAGCTTGATGCGTAGGAGGAACCGGTCGATTGTTGCCTCGGGGAGGGGGAAGGTGCCCGCTGATTCCTCGGGGTTCTGGGTGGCGAGGACGAAGAAGGGCTTGGAGAGTTGGAAGGAGCTGCCCTCCACCGTGACCACCCGCTCCTCCAGCGCCTCCAGGAGGGCTGCCTGGGTTTTGGCGGGCGCGCGGTTGATCTCGTCGGCCAGGAGCACCTGCGTAAAGACGGGCCCCGGCAGGAAGTTCTTGCTGCTGAAATCCGGAGTGGGGATCATGGTCCCTGTTATGTCCGAGGGCATGAGATCCGGAGTGAACTGGATACGGCGGATTTCACATCCGATGAGAGCCGAAAAATATTTCACCAGGGTGGTCTTTGCCACACCGGGGACACCCTCGAGGAGAATATGACCATCGGCCAAAAGGGCTGTAGAGAGTAATTCCGGGATATGGTGGGGGCCGAAGAAAAAGCCCCTGACCTGATCGTGGAGCTGGGAAAATGTTTGAGCCACTTGAGATACAGTTTCCATGAAGATCCTTTCAAAGGGTCCTAAGCAAAAATTCAGGACCCCTATCTTACCCCATACCCATTCATTTTCCACCCAATTATACAACCATTCCATTCATCCCGTGTTCTTGTCCAGGAGCTTTGCTTTTCTCGGCTAAGGAAACTTGCCCTGAGACCACCTTGTCCAGCTTTTCAGAGAGAGGGTTGTGTCCGAAGGGGATTGTGAAAGGGGGCACAATCAGCTTGAAGTAAGGGCTGTTATGTTTTATGCCACTTTTATCTGCCACAATTTCCGTCATTCATAATGATGGCGTTGGAAAGGCGAAAGATGAGGGAGATTTCAGCATGACCAGTAATATCAAGGATATGCGAGAAGCCCACAGGGTGCTGGCAAAAATTGAGTTTTCGCCGGTCGCTCTGGAGAGAGGGTACGCCAACAGAACGCTTCGGGTGGATTTGAGCGCCCGCACCCTGGAATTCAAACCCGTAACCGATGAAATGAAGCGATTATGGGTCGGTGGGAAGGGGTTTGATCTGTGGCTCATGTTCCAGGAAATTAACAAGGATTCCAAATGGGACAGCCCCGAAAACCCCATCTGCCTCTCCTCGGGACCCCTGGGTGGCACCACCTCCTTCCCCGGCAGCGGGAAGACCCTGGTGACGGCCCTCTCCCCCCTCACCGGTTCTGTTATGGACTCCAACGTGGGCGGGTACTTTGGTCCCTTTATGAAGTTTGCCGGCATGGACGCCATCACCATTGTGGGAAAATCCACCGATGAGGTGGTGCTGGTGATTGATGCCGTCTCCGGCGTGATCACCATTGAGAGCGCCCCCGAGGAGTCCGTGGATTCTCACCTGGTGTGTGAGGAGCTCACGGAAATGTATGCCGACGACGAGCTGGATCGCCGAAATATCGCCGTGGTGGCGGCCGGTCGTGGCGCTGATCACACGCGGATGGGCGTCCTCAACTTTTCTTTCTATGACTGGCGGCGGCAGGTTGCACGTCTGAAGCAGTCTGGCCGTGGCGGCATCGGTACCGTGTTCCGGAACAAAAATCTCAAGGCCCTTGTGCTGAAGAACAAGGGAATCACTCCCGCCTGGCGTATCGCCGAATCCAAGGTGGCCCATCTCACCAGACCGTCCAAGATCCATGTGCAGTGCAAGTCCGAAGAAGAAGAGATCAAGGATATTGCGGGACACTATAACTACGATCCCGAGTATGTGATCGA
>JAHJLU010000321.1 GCA_018821745.1 Myxococcota bacterium
CCGACACCCAGTACATAAGCGCCGGTGTAGAAGACCGAGACAGCAAGCTCATCAAGTACGCAGGCCCCGCAAGAATCGAAGACGAAGAGGACGGTTACGCATTGAGGTGGTTCCACAAGGACCACCTGGGCACCAGCACCCTAACCACCAACGATGACGGCTCCGTCGCCAACGCCACCCTCTACCTCCCCTACGGCGGCACAGAGCGAGAATACCAGGAAGCAGGCTTCTTCTTTCGCAGGGAATCAAGTTCATAATCCTCAGCCCGTGCCTGTGTTGCTGCGCAAACTCGCAACACCCCTGCTCAACCCCACGGCTTCACAGGCAAAGAACTGGAACGAGACCTGGGAATAATGTACTTCGGAGCCCGCTACTACAACCCCCACCTGAGCCGCTGGCTAAGCGCCGACCCGCTGTTCCTCCTACAAACCGACAAAGCCTCCACCCCAGACCAAAACCTATACACCTACGCCTCCAACAACCCCTGGCGCTTCGTGGATCCCAATGGCCTCTTCACCCTAGGAGTCTGTGGGGTAGGGATCAACATAGGTGGTGGAGAAAGTTCCGGTTCCAGCGGAACCCAAGAAATACATAAGGGGACCCCTAGTTCAGAGCATGCGCGTGGGGAAAAGCCAGTATTGAATGCATCAGTTCCATTTGGTCAAATCATTCAAGATGAGGCGGAGCGCGCAGGGCTCGATGGCAAGTCAATGACCGAGAGAATGGTTATTGGTCCAGGCAAAGCATTGAAGTCGATTATTGTAGGGACAGCTAAGACAGCGCTAAAAGCCGGAGGCCATATAGGGCACAGAATCAGACATGGTTCATGGCACCCTGATGCAAAAAGGGACATCGTTAGTTTCGGAATCGACTTGGTAATGACGTACGCTGGGGGGAAGGTGCTGCAGCGGTTGGCTAAAACGAGACTTGGAACATGGATCTCAAAAAACAGCAGCATTCAGATCCCCAATTCGGGTACTACACAGCGATTGAATTCTGGAATTCGATCTGCTATAAAAACTGCAGGGGGCGTTGCCGTCACAAAGCCATCATCTCGAGCGCTAAGTCAGGCGCTTGAAGCAGGTGGACATGTGAGGCCAGCGGCGTCGGCAGCACATCACATCGTTGCTGGTGGCGCCGAGGCAGCCGCCCCAGCGCGCGCAGTGCTTAAGCGGTTCGGAATTGGCATCAATAACGCGGCGAACGGTGTGTTCCTTCCGGCATCTCGCGCAGCGCCAAATGCTGAGGGTGCTGCTGTCCATTCAACCTTGCACACGCGTCCCTATTACCAAGCGGTCAACGATGCGCTGGGCCAGGCTACGACACGGGGTGAGGCGTTAGAGGCGTTAGGCGCTCTTCGTCAAGGACTACTTGGAGGTGGGTTATGATCACAAACGTTTATGTGCCCCTCGGCGTAGAGGGTTTCGAGTTGTGCCATCCGTTTCACGAGGGCGATTTTGAAACGCTTAATATGCAGATAGACGGTACACCTCGCTGGCAAAAGTGGTCGCCGCTGCAGATGCGCCTTGTCAACGAAGACGAGGGCAAGTCTCTCTCGGAGTCCGATTCGCCTTGGTTGGGGTCACACGCGCTCATCTTTCGCCAGAGAGCGTTGCAACAACTCGGTACCGTGCTGAAAGCGCATGGTGAGCTGCTTCCGATTAGGTGCCCCGACGTGGAACTCTCAATCTTCAACCCCAAGATCATCGACGGTTTCGACGAGGAAGGTTCTTCTGTGCTGCGGTTCTCCAACGGGCGGATCATGCGCATCATAAAGCACGTTTTTCGGGCGGACATAGTCGTCGGAGTGGACCTCTTCAAGATTCCGAATCTGCGTGTAAGCCCCACCTTCGTGGGCGACCGTTTCGTGCAAATCTGGAACTCGTCAGGATTGTTGGGTCTTGACTTCAAGAAGGTCTGGTCTTCTGCCTGACCGGTTTTGCAGAGCCAAGTTATTTGGTCGCGGTAGGGATGGACCTTTCGACCCACCCCCCGCACAGATCCCGGCGTGCGCTACTAACGCACCGGGCTCCTCTCTTGGGTGTTGACGCGAAGTCTCAATAACGGATGTTCATGAACAACGCTCACTCCAGGACTGTACGTTACCCGAGGTCAGGACGCGGCTGGACGATCGGTCGCGGTAGGGAGGGGCCTTTCGGCCCACCCCCCGCACAGATCCCGGCGTGCGCTACTAACGAACCTGGCTCCTCTCTTGGGTGATGAACACGCGGCAAACGAGACACATCTGGAACTGTGCTGTCTGGTTGATTTATTTTGTCAAAGTGTCGGGGCGGGCTGCTCGGCCAGTATCTGGACCAGGTGATCCGGGAGGATTTGCTCAGGGGCTGACGTTCCAGGGGAGGAGGGCATCCAGCTTCTGGCCGTGTCGGCGGTGGGGAGGTGGGTGGAGATGTGGTTAAGTTAAGGTAGTGCTCCGTGTGGAGTTCATGCGCCTTGGCGGTCTTCACCAGTGTGGTCGTAAAGGCTATGTTCTCGTAGGGTAGAACCGGTGGTGTGCATCGAGAAAAACCACATAGAAAATATTTGGGCAAAGTCCAAGGGCGGCGCACTTGTTCTGATCGACGACAAAGCCGATGAGTCGGTTGGCCCCTTCAAGTCGAAATCTCGCCCACCTCACGTCATCTGGCACGTGAGCCGGCAGAGAAAACTGGGAGTGTGCAGGGAACGCCCCGTACACTTCCAACGTGTGTTGTTTGCCGTGCTTCTGTAGCTGGAGGTGTTTGATGGAGTGCTCACCAAAGTGCTTGAGTTTTTCGAACAATTCATAGAGTTGCTTGTGAGACCAGTCCTTGAAGTCTTGTCCGGCCTGCTGTGAGGAGTCGAAGAATTTGAAATTAAAGGAGGTAAACTCCACCAGGGTCCTCAGTACCTGCATCGAGTCCTCAGTCGAGTTCAGTTCACTGATTTTCTGGCTTTTTCTCCTGTTGGTTCTCTTCGACATCATATTCTCGGGTACCCTCCCAGTCGATGGGCTTTGTATAGCGGGAGAATGGGCCGGTCGACCCGAACCATTGAAGGGGAGAGTTCATCAAGCCGGTAGCAATATGCCTCATTGTCCTCCTTGTTCACTATAAAAGTACGGAACTTGCCCATCACATCCAGGATGCTCATGTTGTGTGTCGAGAAAATGAACTGTGCCCCATGGGGGTTTGAATCGGGGGAGGTGAACAGTTCAACGAGCCAGGGGAGGATCTCGGGATGGAGGTTCATATCAAACTCATCCAGGCAGAGGACGCCCCCCTGTTGAAGGGTCCTGTGGAAAAAATACAGGATCTTAAACAACTGCTTGGTTCCGTTTGACTCGAAGTGCCAGGGCACGATGTGGGTGCCATCCGCTGTCTGGTGCACAAATCTCGGGAAATAGAAGTGATCTCCTTTGGGGTCGGTGTGCAGCGAAATCTCGAGATCAACGATCCCCGTGTCAAAGCGCTGTAGCCAATATTGGGCAAACTCCAGGGCATCTCGTTCGCTGTTGTACGCCTCAGCTACGGTTTCAGGAGCCTGGAAGTCTCCCAGCCCCGAAAATACGACGTTAGACTTTACCAGTTGAAAGAACTCATGGATTGGTTCCAGCTTTTCTACCTCGTGGTGGTAGGCAGTGCTCAGAAAGGAGCAGTTATCGCGGAGCGGAAAATCCAGTCCTTTGGTGAAAGTATCCTTAACGATGGAATCTCCCTCCCGTTGCAGTACAACCACCTTTCGCTGGAGTTTGCGGTACAGTTTCTCGGTGATGACATGTGCCTCGTCGGCAACCAATTCGAGGGTGTACTCAATCCCGTCAATCCTGAAATCCACAAAAAACTCGGCAGGCTCAGGATTGCTGAAGTAGCGATGGAAGGGGATGGGGGCGCCGGGCTTCAGGGAACTGAAACTATCTGAATAGAAATATGAGAGAAAAGACAGTATTTTTAGGGCGTTGGTTTTTCCGGCAGCGTTGGCGCCAATGAAGCAGCTCGTCTTCGCGACGGTCTCACCTTTTGTTACATCAAAGGGAACCTTGCCATTGAACTCAAGCGAGACCTCAAACCACTCTTTGAAGCAGAAGAAATTTTTTGCGCCAAATCCTAAAAGCATAGTGTCCTCCTGCTTTATCTCTAGCTTAATTGGGAGGATGTGTCAATATTGTCCTGTAAACAATATTAGCATGCAGGTTGTGCGAGATTAGTGCTCGTATGGTGGCTCGGCCCATCTGTGACTTCTCATGCAGAGCAGAGGGCTTCCAGGGTGTGGCTCGGCGGGAGCCTCGGGTGGGCTTCATCACCCGCCAGACCGCCAAAAGATCTCCCTCACAAATCCCGATGGGGGCTCATGGGAGTTTTGGTACGACGACCAGGGCAACATCGCCAAACACCTCGACCC
>JAHJLU010000322.1 GCA_018821745.1 Myxococcota bacterium
ATCAACAGCACGACGGTGACCAACATCTACTCTCCCGAACACGTCGTCATCCCCTGATCCGCTTCACCTGGATTATTATTGGGAGGACATCCCCCTCACGATCATCAGGGAACGAAATCCACGGGACCCGGATCGGGATAACCCGCGCCGGCGGTGATCCCTGCGTATCCGCTTGTGTTCTCCGTGGTGTACCCCAGAATGATACCGTGGTTGTCAGTGAGAACGATGTACCCGTTCAGCCCCACTCCGGACCCGTCGGCTCGCGCCACATCCACCCAGTGGACAATGACGGCCCAGGTGCCATCGGTTTCCACCAGGAGGCTCCCGCCCAGGGTGGGGTTGAGATCGCTCATGGCCAGAGCGATGCGGGGCTGGTGGTTCAGGAAGGCATCGAGGTCTTCGGTGGCGGCAGTGTCACCCGACCCGAAGGTGATGTAGCCATTGGGGCTGACAAACATGGAGGTGTATTCTACCCCGAAAAAGTTGAAGGTGAAGGGCAAAGGCACCTCGACGGGAGTGTCATCACTCAGCGCAAGAGGCGTCCCCGATGACGTAAGCTCCAAGAGCGATTCGGTCGTATAGCTCACGGGTTCAAAATCACTGTATTGCTGGAATCGAATGGTGTATCCATTGAGGTCCAACGCATTTTCATAGAGGGACCAGGAGACCTGGCTGCACGATGCATCCTCCATGTCCGTGACCCCGTTCCCGTCGTTGTCCAGGCCATCGGTGCACTTTTTCGGCGTGTTCTCCATGCAGATCGCTGTGGTGGCGCAGTCGGGATCCTCACAGTCCACGAGGCCGTCCGCGTCGTTGTCCAACATATCCATGCATGCATCAAACGTATTCTCGGGACCGCATCCGGCAAACCCTTCGCAGTCGGGATCCTCGCAGTCCACGAGACCGTCAGCGTCGTTGTCGAAACCATCTCTACACGCAAGATATGACGCTTCGGCGCCACATAGCCCCCTTCCCTCACAGTCGGGATCGAGGCAATCCACCAGGCCGTCGGCGTCGTTGTCCACGCCATCGGTGCACTTGTCGAAAGAGAGGTCATGGAGTTTCCAGGTCTCGGAGCTCATCGCAAAAGGCACCGGAACACCCCAGCAAATCCACTCCCCCAAGTCATCCTGGGCACAGTAGCGTTCAAGACCTGAGACCAGTTTCACCGCAGGTTCGGTTATCAGAGAGGCCTCCATGGGCACGTTGGTGGGGAAATAGCCACCTCCCACACCAAGCATTCCGAAGCCGTTTTCACCCCAGCACCACACTCGGTTCCCCTGAGACAGCCTGGTCACACAGAAGGAGCAACCCGTGGCTGCGATGAGGTCTGCATCGGTGATCGAACTCACCACAAGGGGCGCCTCGGATTGCATATCGTTCTCGATGTCACCCTTTTCACCCCAGCACCAGAGTGCTCCCCCGACGAGGACCGCACAGGTCGTGTTCGAGGCGAGGGCCAAGCCGTTCACATGACTGATGTCCGCCTGAACCGCCTCGGATGATGAGATCATCGTCCCGTTTCCGAGTTGTCCAAACCAGTTACCCCCCCAGCAGTAGAGGTCCTTTGCCTGGGTCACGGCACAGGACCACTCGCCCCAGGAGGAGATGTGGACGGTAACGGCGGGATCACTGGCCGGGACCGGCAGACCGAACACCACATCGGGATCTCCCACATTGTTGCCACTGGTTCCGTTCCCGACCTGCCCGTCATTGTTCTGGCCGAAGCACAGAACCTCTCCGCTGTCGATGACCGCGCAGGTGGTATTTCCGCCCGCGGCGACGGAGGTGAAATGATAGTTCCCCAGAACCGGTACAGGGGTCGCGCTGGTCGTGAACTGCCCGTCCCCCAATTGTCCCTCGTCTCCCCTCCCCCAGCAGTACAGGGTTCCATCGGCGAGGAGGGCACAGGAGTGGTCGAGGCCCGAGGCGAGTCTGACCGGCTGGTTAGGCAGACTCACCTCGACAAGATCTTCACTCGTGGTCCAAGGGAACGTTCCATAGCAATAGACCCGGCCATCCTGCAGAAAACAGAACCCATTCGCAAGGAGGGAGACCAGCTCGACATCCTGGGGCTCGCAGGTGAAGGCTTCCACGACGCAGGTGTCGCTGCAAACCCCGGTGGTGCGCACAGGCAGGGCCTCGTTGGCGCACTCGAGATCTCCGAAGTCCTCTCCGTCGCACTCCTCGGAGGCCTGATTGACAACCCCGTCCCCACAGAAGGGCGTGGTGTTGTTGGTGTTGTTCACGTTGTTCGTGTTGTTCACGTTGTTCGTGTTGTTCACATTGTTCGTTGCGCATCCCGGGAAGGAGGAACAGTCGTCATCGTCACAATCCACGAGCCCGTCGCCGTCGTCGTCGGTGAGGTTGTCACAGACCTCGACAGCATTGTCGTCGTCATCGCAAGCGACGGCCCAAAGGAGCGAGAGGGAGAGGAACAGAACGGGTAAAATTTTCATCAAGGCCTCCTTGCAGGGGTTCCCGCTGGCTGTGGAAGAGAACTGTCTGTTGTCTCCATCCCATATTTGAGATAAAAATCAAGGAAAAATACACACCGGATCCGTTCTCTCCCCGGCTTCTCCACCCTGTCTCATGTTATTGGCGGCGTCGGAACACCAGTTGGCTCGACCGGTCAGTTGCAGTAGTTCCCGCAGGATGCACTGCAGCTGGTGCACATGCAGGTCTGGAGATCGGCCCCGAGAGTGGAGGGATAGGTGGCGGCGCAGGCGGTCACGCAGGCGTTGTCGCTGCAGGCCTGGGCCATTGCATGAAGGAGGTGCAGGTGGTGTCATTGGAGCAGGCGGCGAATTCGGACTGGCAGTTTGACCCCGTGCACAGTTGGCACTGAAAGGGAGGAGTTTCAATGCGCTGTTTCCGGTTTTTGCCCAGTACGGACCGTTCCTTTTCTCCACTTTGTGGTGCTCTATGGGCTCCGTATCTGAACTGGGGCGCTGCCGTGAATAGCGGCAGTGCTGGCAAGTCGAAAGAGGTGCGCAACAAGGTCCCAGGTCAGTATATTTGGTGTCTTCGCCGGGATAGTCATTGCTGCTATTCGCAGCAATGGTCGCGGCTCAGTCCCACGCGTCTGTGATGAAGGCGATAAGCGCTCAAACACTTGAGGGGGGGGCGGGCAGTAGCTTGATGATGGTGGAGATCTGTTCGGAGAGCTTCTTTCACAAAGTGCTTAACCTCACACAAGCGGTCCGTGTTATGCAGCCCAAAACGCAACTCAGGTATGACCTCCTCATCTTTGGGTTTGCTCGCCATGAAGAAGGTTGGTTGTTGAGCATTCCTTCGTAGCTTCTTCCCCGAAACGTTGCAAACGGAGGTTTTCTGCCGTGTGACCAGAATGAAAAGCCCGTGTGATGGGATTATAATTAACCAACGCGCCTCATGTGTATGTTGCATGGAGCCCTCACGTGAAATCACCGGTATATGGTACACAGAAAATGCGAAATAAGTGAGGTTTCCTGTTGACATGGCGCCCGGCATGTTCTACTCAATTATCAACAACTAATTTTGTGCTTGAGCCAATAACCCTGAAAGGAAAACGTCATGCTTTCACAGTACAAACTTCGTCGTCTGGCCGCCAGGGCCGTCCGTGTCGCCGAGGCACATTCCTCTCAACCTTCTATCGCCATGGTGAAGGATATAATTGTTCTTTCGGCACAGGAGTTCATCAACTCCTATGAGACCACCGCCATCCTTCAGAAAAACTCCCTCAATGAGTACAAGCAGGGCCGGGAGGCCATGGAACGTTTCAAATCCATAATGACGGAGCTGGTTCCCGCGCTCAAGATGTACATCCCCTCCCTCACAGTTAATATTGACTCCATCGGCGTTCCCGATGACATGTTCGAGTCCGTGTCGGCCCTCATTGACATGGTCTCTGAAGTGGAATCCAAGCCGGAGATGGTCACCACCTCCATCATTCCAGCTCTGGAGTCTGCGCTGACAACCGCCGAGAAGGAATGGCGCGAGGCGGAGTCGTCCCGGGTGGCCATTCAGGAGTCCCAGCGGCTGCTCAGGGAGAAAGCCGACAACTTCTACTACCACCTGAAGCTTTTCCGCAGGACCCTCGCCAGCGCCATTGGCCGCAACCACTACGATTACCGCAAGATAAAAGATACCAGCGCCAACATCAGCGATGCCGACGATCCCGCAGAGCCCACCCCCGACACCCCCACCGCATAATCCCCAAGCCCCCACGCAGCCCAAATCCCCAAAGGGCAAGTCCACCTCATTTTAAACAGTTGATTTTAAACACACCAGCACAGCCCTGATGGGGAAGATAAAGGAAACCGTGTTATTTATTCGCCGTTTGGTGCTTTTATTTGTGGACAGTATTTGATATTGTTTTTCTTTCTTGAATACAAGACCGTGTGCGCATAGAATATCGAAATATTATGGTTTTCTTCTCCAGTATTTTTCACGGAGAGGAAACATTGTGGGGTTATCGTCATGAAAAACGTTGGTTTTTTCTTTTTACCGAAAGTGGTCAGACTCATGAAAAGCATTCTCCTTTTGTATTGTGCGGCGTTCCTTCTCTTCTCCTGCGATGAGGACAGCGGCTCAAAAGCCGAGGGCACCGATGGGGGCCCCTGTTATGCAAACGGTACCTGCAACGAGGGCCTCGTCTGCGACAACGACATCTGCCGCCCCGAGAACACCAACAACGTGAACAATGGCAACCCCGGGGAACTGAACGGGCCATGCCTTGAGGGTGACCTCTGCAACGAGGGCCTCGTCTGCCACGAGGCGATCTGCAAGACCGACGCCGACGGTGACGGGTACCACGCAGGCCTCGACTGCGACGACAACGACGAGACCGTCTACCCCGGGTCCATACACGAATGCCAGAGCGACTGCGCCTACGGGACAAGGAGCTGTAATTCCGCTGGTGAATGGACCGCCTGCACCGCCGACACGGAGTGCGAGTGCACCCAGGCGGGGACCACCAAAGAGGTCCCCTGCGGCAAGTGTGGCACCGCCACGGTCATGTGCACCGCCGACCTCGTATGGGAGTTCCCCACGGAGTGCAATGGCCAGGGTGCATGCTATCCGTGGCAGACCGAGGAGGAAGAGTGCGGCAATTGCAACATGAGGAGCCGCTCTTGTACCCAGGAGTGCCTCTGGGAGCCGTGGGGGGAATGTGACGGCCCTGGAGTGTGTGCACCGGGGACAGTTGAATGGTCGACTGATGATTGTACGCCGCTCGGGTTTGTACAGCAACGGGAGTGTAATGATTCCTGTCTGTGGGAAGCACTTGTGGAGTGCTTCGGAGATTGTCAATTCGAGGCGCGAACTGGCACTGTTGACGCTTCGGGATTACCAAGTTTTAACGATGAAGTCTGTGTTTCCGCCGGACCCTTTATTATGGGGACCAACAAAGACTTCCCAAGCGATAACCAGGAACATACTATCGGGCTCTCTCCATATTTTATCGATGTGTATGAGGTGACGGTAAGGCGCTACAAGGCTTG
>JAHJLU010000323.1 GCA_018821745.1 Myxococcota bacterium
GATGGGAAGGGCTTGGTGTCCGGGGACGGTCAATGGATCACCGTATATGGACACTTTGGTCAATCAAATACCACGAAAAATTATAAAAAACATAATAATAACAGTATAAATATTTTTGGTACGGCCCTTGCGCAGGAGAAGAACACCACCCTGGGTGGCTTTAAAAAACCTCCGGAATTATTCCGGTACAACACAAGGAGTTTTGTCATGTTCAGAAATCTTTTCACCCACTACACCACCGCTCTTTTCACCCTCTTTACCCTGCTTTTGGCCGGAACCACCGCCCAGGACGCCGACGCGGCCCGGAAACGCCGGTCGGGAAAATACCAGTGGGTAGTCAAGGGGAAGGTGAACATCAACCACGGATCCGCCACGAAGTTGCGTTGTCTCCCCGGAATCGGTGCCAAAAAAGCACAGTCCATTGTCACATTGCGCTCGAGGAAACCTTTCACCTCCCTTACCCAGCTGCGTTCCATCAAGGGCATCGGCAAAAAGCTCTATGCCCGGATCCTGCCCTATATCACCCTTTCCGGGGAGACCACCATTTCCAAAACCCGGGTCCGTCGCACCCCCAAAGAGTAGATCCTCTCTCCAGTCCCCCCCACTTTTCCCTTTTGCAAATCATGGTCCCATGAACTAATATGCCTTCGGACCGGTCCTTCGGCCAAAGGAGAGATTATGGAACCATTTGCAGCCCTTGTCCTCGCCGCCGGCAAATCCACCCGCATGAAAAGCCAGACCTCGAAACTGCTCCATAGCGTGGCGGGGATGCCCATTATACAGCGCGTTGCCCGGCTTGTCGGAGACCTTGGGGCAGAAAAGGTTGCCCTGGTGGTCAGCCATCAGAAGGAGGCAATCTTTTCTGCCTTCAGTGAACACTTCCCCGGTGCGTTTATGGTGGATCAGGGTGATCCCCGTGGGACGGGTCACGCCGTCCAGAAGGGCATGGAGGTGCTGGTGGATTTTCCCGGGGACGTGCTGATTCTGGCGGGTGATGTTCCCCTTTTGCGCCTCGATACTCTTCGGCGCTTTGTTGATCTCCACAGAAACTCTGCGGCCCTGCTCTCCGTTATGACCATGGAACCCGCTGAACCCCACGGGTACGGTCGCATGGTGCGTCACGAGCAGACGGGGAGGGTTGAACGGATTGTGGAGCAGCGGGATCTCCCGGAGCATCTCCTGGGCATTGAAGAATGCAACGGTGGTATCTATCTGGTGAAGGGCACCTGGCTTCAGACGCAGATCTCCCGCCTGGGGACCGATAACAGCCAGAGAGAGCTCTACCTCACGGATCTGGTGGAGATGGTCCCAAAAAACGAGGTCATCACGACCCTGCTCGTGCCCGAGGAAGAGCTGCTGGGAGTGAACACCCGGGGGCACCTGGCCCAGGCGGAGGCCGTGGCACAAAAGCGCCTCAGCGAGCGGCACATGGCAGGGGGCGTGACCTTTACATCACCCGGGACAGTGTCGCTCCATGAAATGGTAACAATAGGAAAAGATACAATTATTCATAATGGTGTCTCCCTGCGCGGAACAACTTCCGTTGGTGAGGCGTGTGTTATCGACCAGGGGAGCGTCCTCACGGATGCGGTGGTGGCAGATCATGTGATAATCAAACCCTATACGGTGGTTGAGCGGTCAACCGTGGAATCCCGCGGGGAGATAGGCCCCTTCTCTCACCTGCGTCCCCACACCCTGGTGATGAGCGGGGCCAGGGTGGGGAATTTTGTTGAGTGCAAGAAGACCACCCTGCGCGAGGGAGTCAAGGCAAACCACCTGAGCTATCTCGGTGACGCAGACGTGGGGGCGGGGTCCAACATCGGCGCCGGCACCATCACCTGCAACTACGACGGCAAAAATAAATTTCAGACCATAATAGAGGAGGGTGTATTCATCGGTTCCGACTCGCAGTTGATCGCTCCCGTGCGGGTGGGAGCGGGGGCCTACGTAGGGACAGGGACCACGGTCTTCTCCGATGTTCCCCCCGGTGCCCTGGCTGTCAATCCCAAGAAGCAGCATATGGTGGGGAACTTTATCCCCCCGAAGGAGCGAAACAAATGACCCGGAATATTCTCCTGGGAATTGGTGGCGGGATCGCCGCATACAAGGCTCCGCAACTGGTCCGTGATCTTATGGCGCGGGGATTTACTGTCAAAACTATCCTGACGAAAAACGGGGCTCGCTTTGTCTCGGAGCTGGCCCTCTCCACCGTGAGCGGATCACCGGTATACGGGGACATGTTCTCCGCGGAGCGCTCGGATATTGATCACATAGCCCTTGCTCAGTGGGCGGATTACCTGCTGATTGCCCCCGCCACTGCCAATATTCTGGCGAAAATGGCCCATGGCCTCGCCGATGATCTGCTCAGCACCACGGTCCTTGCCACAAAGGCCCCGGTGTATGCAGCCCCGGGAATGAACACAAACATGTGGGAGCACGAGGCCACCCAAAAAAACGTGGCAATACTCGTGGAGCGAGGGGTCCGGTTTATTGGCCCCGAGAGCGGGGAGTTGGCCTGCGGGGTGACGGGAATGGGACGAATGTCCCAGCCCGCGCACATTGCCCAGTCCATGGAGAAAGGGGCCTTGCCGGGGCTCCTCTCGGGGCGCAGTGTTCTCGTCTCCGCCGGCGCCACCCGGGAGCACCTTGATCCCGCTCGGTTTATCTCAAACCCCTCCACGGGTCGCATGGGGATCGCCATGGCGCTGGCCGCCCGTGACATGGGGGCCCGGGTGGTGTTGATCCATGGCCACCTGGAGGAGCCTCTCCCCCGTGGTATACAATGCGAGAGTGCCTTGAGTGTGGCGGCCATGGCCGACGCCATCCTTGCCCGGGCACCACAGATGGACTGTATTATCATGGCCGCTGCCGTGGGAGACTTCACCCCCGCAAACCCCTCGATTCAAAAAATGAAAAAAGAAGGCCAAGAGGAGTGGTCCCTGTCACTCAAACCCACGGTGGATATTCTCAAAACACTGGGTAGCATGAAGGCCCGCGGTGAATGCAGGGCGCTGCTTGTGGGGTTCGCCGCCGAGACCGCCTCGGGGCAGGTCCTGGCAGACCTTGCCCGCACCAAGCTCGCGGTCAAGGGGTGCGACGCCCTCGTGGCCAACGACATCTCACGCAGTGACCGGGGATTTCAGGCGACCCAAAACGCCGTCACCCTGGTGGACCGTAATGGAAACACTCTGGAGCTGCCCCTTGCTTCCAAGCAGGAACTGGCCCGCCAGATCCTCCCCTGGGTGCTCAAAACAGCCTTCCTCCCCTAAACCCACCCTTTTACGCTCCTTGCGAACCATTAGAACGCGTTTCCCTGAAATAGCAGGTGCGACAAAATTGCTCACCCGAAGAAAACTCCTCATCGGTGTTACCCGATCAAATCCCGGTAGTCGACGGTGGCCCCCTGGGGAAGGCGGTTGTCTAAAAGGGCGCCCACCAGGAATCGGGCCACACGCCCCGGAGGGATGAGGGAGCCCTCGGTGAAGAGGGAGTGAAAACGCTCCACATGGGGGAACTGACTCTTTTTCATGGCGCGGATTTGTTCCTGCATGGAGGTCTCCATCACACCCGGGGAGAAAGAGATGATCTTTACACCAGTTTCCCCCTGCTCCAGGGCCACGGATCTGCTGGCCATGTCAAGGCCAGCTTTGGAGCCGCAGTAGGGTGCCCACCCGGCGTAGGGATGTTTGCCGGCCCCCGAGGAGATATTGACCACTGTCCCCACTGTGGTCGGTTCTGCATTGACCGCGCGGATAAAGGCACCCATGAGCGCCAGGGGAGTGGTGAGGTTGAGGGTGATCAGATCCGCGATGGTCCTCGGATCCTGCAGGTGAAGTGGTCCCGTGGGGTTGATGGTCCCTGCGTTGTTGAATAAAAACGCCTCGTCAGCCATGGAGGGTGCGGTGAGGAACCGGTTGATGGCGGCCTCCGGAGTGCGCAGATCGAGGAGATCGGCCTTCTCAAAGGTAAACGAGGGGTGGGTGATGGGGGGAGTGCTGCGGGAAATTCCCAGGACCTGATACCCACACGCCAGCAGCTCAAGGCAGAGAGCCTCACCAAGGCCCTTTGAGCAGCCTGTGACAATGGCCCTTCCGGTCATGCTCTGCTCCGGGGCTTAATCAGTGGATATATCAGTATAAGAAGCCCGGTAAAGAAGATGAAGCCCATCATGTAGACGGTCTCCTCCAGGGAGTCCACCACCAGGGGGATCTTTTTCTGGACTAAAAAGAGCCACAGCAAAAAGGTCCCCAGAAAGAACTGGAGAGTGATCAGGAAATTAGCGGCCAGACGGAAGATGGGGAGGGCGCGAACCGGGAAGAAGAGGGAGATAAAGAGGATGCCCATGAAGTACTTGATCATGTCGGCGGCGAAAATGAGCGCCCAGAGTTTCTCAAAGTGGAGGGGGAACCACTTGATGGCAAACTTGTAATCGATACCGTTTGTCCGAAAGCCAAACGCCACCACCAGTACCAGAAGACCCATGAGGATATAGGGGATGGCCAGCTTCCAGCGCTCGAGCTCCCCATTATCTTTTATGACCATGTTCAAAAGACCCGCTGTCATGCACAGCCCGGTAATCTGGAAAACGTGCCCGGGGTGGAACTGGTGCATGTAGGCCAGCTCCGGGAACATTATCAGCCACAGAACAAGGTGCTTGGGAAAGGCTCCGACCGCAGTAAAGGGGATAAACCACAGGGCGAGGATCACCACAAAGAGGCCCAGGAAAAAGAGGGGAGGCAGGGGGATGATGTCCATGGCAAGGATGGAGGAGGCGATGGCCGTGAGGCCGAGGATGGTCCACGGTAATGCCCCCTTGAGTTTTGCGAGCCGGGCCAGGAGTGCCGTGGCCACAAAGAAGGGGGAGAAACCCCACACCATGTGGACAATGGAGCGATCCTTTGGGATATAATTAAAGTAAAAAATCCGGAAATTTTCCACAAACATGGAGATCTGGGTGGAGAGAAATCCCACACTGACAAGTAAAAGGCCCCCCAGGAGGAGACGCTCTTTCATGGTGTGTTTGAGGGACCCGTCCGTGAGGGTCGAGATAGTGAACCCCGAGAGGATGAGGATCAGGAAAAAAGGAACTCCCCTGATAACCCCGTAAAAATAGAGGGTTGGGTAGTGTAAAATGAGCAGCAGGACCCCGTAGAACAGGGCGGCCAGTCCCCCTTGAAAGGACAGTGGTTTCGATCTGGCCACGCGACGGGCGATGATCATGCAGAGGATGGCCTCCACAATGTAAAGAGAGTAGACAAAATATATTTTTGCATCGTGGATCAGGAGATCCACCGGCTGGTAGAGCGCTGCCTTGAGGAGGGCAAGGAGAACCACAGTACCCCCAAAGAGCATGGCCCCACGGGAGGGTCGCCGGCGAAAGAGAAACACCGAGGGGAGTGCCAGCACAAAGGGAAGAAGCCAGAATTTATCCAGGAGGAAGAGGGCGGTGAGGGGCAAAAGGGAGAGGGGCCAGGTCCACCAGGGGATGTGTCTGATGCCGTCGAAGCGAAGGAATAACCCCATAAAGACCAGTATAAAAAGCGTAATTAAAATAGTTATTTGAAGAGGTTTTAGTTTTACTTTCGCCTGGCTCTTTTCCCGCTTGAGGCTGAACAGATTAGGGGTGCCGTAGGGTTTCTTTGCCTCGGGGGTGAGCCCCCCCCAGTATACTTCCCCCTGATAGCTTTCTTCCAGGGGGATATCAAAGAGGGTGGAGAGCCAGAATGCGTGGGACGCGATATCAATATCGAACCGTTTGTTTTTCGCGAATTTGGGGCCCTTGTAGAGGTAAAAAGTGGGTGTGTCCGTGTTGTAGGTGTGCTGGCCCACGTCGTTGATACCGTGATCCCCGTATACCAGAAGGGAGTCATTGGGTTTGAGGTGTTTGACCACATGCCGGAGGATATCATCGACCTCCTTGAGCTGTTTGTGATACTGGGGACTCACACTGCCAAAGGCCTGGCCGTCGTCGTGGGGTCCGAGGAGGTGAACAATGGAGACGCTCACCGAAGGATCTTCAAACCACTTGAGGGCGAGATCGGTGAGCTTTTGCTGGGAGGCACCCTTTTGGTATTCATGCATCTTGTAGAGCACGTCGCCGTAAAGAGTTTTGAACACATGGTCTCCCACGACGGTGATTTTGTGGTCCCGGGCGGCCATCTGGAAGATCCATGATTTTTTGTTTTTGGAGGCTCTGGGGTGGAAATCCTCGGAGAAGGAGAGGATGGAGGAGCGATCCTGTCCCGAGAAGGTCGCCTCCACACAGTGGACGGTCATATTGGTGAGGCATGGGTTTACCCGGCCCCAGGTGCCTTCGGTGAGGAGCGAATGGAGGTAGGGCATTTTGGCCGGGTTGATGGCGTAATCGAACCGGAGGCAGTCAATAAAGTAGACGAAGAGCCGGGAGTCACTCTTTTTTGGGGACTCCCGCAGCTTCTCCAGGTTGGTCTTTGCCTTGAGCACATAGGGGTGGGGCTCAAGCTGGCGGTTCCTCATGGAGTCGTCCACGAAGAGGGCTATGGAGAAGGTAAATAAAAATGTCCACAGTAATAGGGTGAGGGAGAAGGCTCGGTGCTTTGGAAAAATAGACATGATGCTCCTGTGCGAGTCTGAACTTATATGGATTTATGGTCGTAAGGCAACCTCAAAGGTTCCGGTTGCGTTCCTGGTGCTGGTGAAACCACAGGGCTCCGAGATCCATAAAATCGAAAGAACCTGATGGAATTTCAGGAGTATTGGCCTCTCCCGTGAATAAATCACGGGCTAAAATGTGTTTGCACCGGTGGCCTGTGGCGAAGTCGGGGCACGTACAACTGTCTCGGGTCACCTCGTAGGAAGAGAAAGGCCCCTGTACCTGGTGTCTGCCTTCTGTGAGCGAGATCACACGCAGGAACGTCCCTCGATAGAGTCTCAGGAGATCCAAAGATGGATCATGGCGAGTGAGGAACACTGGTTTCCCCCGTGGGATGGGAGAGGGGGTCAGGCTCCCGAGGAGTGTCGTTGCCCCGTGAAGAAGGTTCTTTGGTTTGGGTCCTTTCAGGAGCGCGTTCAGTATTGATTCATCGGTTTTTACCAGGTCCTGCAAAGAAGAAATGTTGTTTTTACAAAGTTTTCTGACATGGGAAGGTCCCAGCCCCGGGAGGAGGGTGAGCAGTGATGCCTCGGGCGACAGGCCATGACACATGCCACGGACCTGTGCGAGCAAAGTTCGAAGGCGAGTGGTACGGGCTTTGTCTTCAAGATAACAGCTGCTCTCACCGAGGACCCCTCCATAACGGAGCACGGTCTCCACCGTGTTTTCAATGGAGAGGTGATTGATCTCCCAGGGTGATTCGGCCTCTTGCGTTCTCTGGGAGATGACGCAGGCAGCTTTCAGTGCTCTGAGGATAGTGCTCAGGGGAAAGGACTCCATGAGCGCTGAAAGTCTCGCGGGTAGCAGGCAGGAAGTGAACCCGGAGAGGGAGTCGTGGAGCGTGGAGATCTCCTCTTGAGAGAGCATGGAGATCTCCACCCCGGGTGCCAGACAGAGAATAAAGAGCCCGTCGAAGGGGGTAAGGGCCTCCAGAAACAGCCCGTGAATCTTATGGTAGAAGAAAGGATCCACGAATCGGGAGAGCGCCGTGCGTACCGAAGGTGAGACGTGCAGTTTTTCCTCCCGATGCTCCAGGAACTTCGCCTCGAGGAGTTTTTGAAGGTGGACATGGGCATGGAGGGGAGTGCCCTGTGCCCCCGCCAGAGTCGTGGCGAAGGCGCGCTCCAGTTGATCCGGGGTGTTGCAAAAGCCGTGGGCAATCTCCCGAAGAACAAAGAGGGCCTGGTGCCGATGATCCGAGAATGTGGAGACAAGGGGATCAAACCCGGGGGTCATGAGGGAACCCGCCCTGGCTCCCCGGGGGATCATGACGATCCCCTCCCCGCAGGGATCGAGTCCGGGTCTCCCCGCCCGTCCAAGGCGCTGATGGAGGCTTCTTTTGGAGAGCAGACGCCAGCGGCCCTCCTCGTGGAAATAGAGGTCCAGACAGATCACGCGCTCCACGGGGAGGTTGAGCCCCATCTCCAGGGTGGGTGTGGCCACCACCACCGATACTTTGCGGTTCATGATCGCCTGCTCCACGGCCCTTCGCTCTTTTTGGGTGAGGCCCCCGTGGTGGTGGGTCGCCAAAATACCCTGCTCGCGCAAGCTGTTGGCCAGTTCCCGGGCTTTTTTCCGGGAGTGGACAAAAACGAGGGTGCTCTTTTGCTCCGCCATAAGATCCCCGAGGACCTCACGCTGCTTTACCTTTTCGTAGGCGATGGCCCGTACCGAGAGAGGAACGGGACGGTGGGTGGAGAGGAGAAACCCCGACTCGAGAAAGGAGAGCAGGGATGAGTCCGGCCCGATGGTGCCGCTCAGGGAGAGGAGAATGAGCCGCGGGTTAATGCGCTTTGCCCAACTGAGGAGATGCTCCAGGGACCCTCCCCGTGAGGGAGACTCAAGCAGGTGGATCTCGTCGATGATGAGCAGACCGATGGAGGCAATAAAGGGGAGATTTCTTCTCCAGTTGGCAAAGCGGGCGAAGAGTGACTCGTAGGTGGAGATGATCAGCGCCGGCGCCTTCTCTCCCCCCTTGAGGGGGCGCCCGCCCATGACGAGTCCTACCGAGGGGAACTGGTTCTTGTATCGCCCATGGATTTCATGAGCTTGGGCCCGAAGGGGTGTGAGGTAGACGACACGGTCGCCCCGCTCCAGAAATTGCCGGGCCAGTTCAAAGGCGGCGTAGGTCTTACCGCTCCCCGTGGGGGCACTGATGGTGAGGGGTAAAAGCCGATCAAAGGCCCCGATTTCCTTTAGTTTTTCTAAAAGTTCCATGGGAAAATCAGAAGGTGAAACGGGCCATCGCCTGCACGAGGAAGGCGCTTTTGGTATCGGCGTCGGCGATGTAGTCTGTGAGCATATAGGTGCCGCCGAGGCCGAAGAGGAGGGAATCTTTTTTCCAGGTGACGCCGCCGTAGAAGGTCTGATTTCTGATGACACTTCCCACGGAGAAGAGGTCGTCTTCATCCACGGTGTTTTTGCCGTGGCCGCCGAAGAAGCCAAAACCGCAGGGGAACCGCACGTTGAGGTCTGCAAAATATCCAATGGATTTAACCGGGAGAACTTCCTGGATGACCGCTTCGTTGTTGACCTCGGCGGCGCGAAAATCCATGGTCTGGAGGATCCCGCCCCAGTACATGCCGATACCCTGTCCCTGGTGGTACTCGAAGGTGCCCTTGAGTTTGATCCGGTGGATGGTGAAGTTGAGCTGTCCGTCCACCGCCAGGAACCAGGACTGCATGTACCGTCCGACGTTCTCTTTTTCCTGGGCACTCAGGTCACTGCGCACGCTCAGATCGAGCCGCTGCCAGGATCCGCTCACGCCGATGGTGGAGAAATCCGAAAGCTGGCTCAGTTTGAAGTTGAAGCCCAGGCGGCCCTGAACCACGGGGATGCTGCTGTATTCTCCCATTCCGCCGTTGCGGATCACTTCGTTTTTGGGAGAATCGCCCCCCATGTTGTCGCCCACGGAGAGCTCGGGGGTGAGGTTGTAATAAGGATTGATGCGAAAGGTGTATTTTGCCTTGAGCTGTGGATACCGCATCCAGAGGTTCCCCTGACCCCAGAGGTTGAAGGGGTCCAGCGTGGAGGAGAACTGGGGTGCGGCCACCATCCAGTCGTTGCCGAACCGGATGGTGAGGTCCTGCCGCTTGATCTGCCCGTAGGCGAGGCGCATGCGGGGCTGGGCCTGTCGCACCGAGGTTGAAGAGCTGGGGAGGTTGCCGTAGAAGTCGATCTCAAA
>JAHJLU010000324.1 GCA_018821745.1 Myxococcota bacterium
ACGAGTGGCGTGCCTGGCCCGTGGAGCAGCGCCTCTCCCACGCCCTCATCAAGGGCCTCACCAAGAACATTGTCCGCGATGTGGAGGAGTGTCGCCAGCTCTATCCCCGCGCCCTCGATGTCATTGAAGGCCCCCTCATGGACGGCATGGACATGGTGGGCGACCTCTTCGGCAAGGGAAAAATGTTCCTGCCCCAGGTGGTGAAGAGCGCCAGGGTCATGAAGATGGCGGTCAATCACCTGGAGCCTTTCATCCAGGAAGAGAAGGCCGCGGGGGAGTCCTCCTCCAAGGGCAAGATCCTTCTGGCCACGGTCAAGGGCGACGTCCATGACATTGGCAAGTCCATCGTCGGGGTGGTCCTGGGCTGTAACGGCTACGAGGTCATCGACATCGGCGTCATGGTCCCGGCCACGGAGATCCTCGAGGCGGCCAAAACGGAGCAGGTCGATATGATCGGCCTCTCTGGCCTCATCACCCCCTCCCTCCAAGAGATGCGCTTTGTCGCCACCATCATGGAAGAGCGTGGTTTCAGTGTCCCGCTGCTCATCGGGGGAGCCACCACCAGCGCCATTCACACCGCGGTAAAGATTGCCCCCCACTATTCGGGGCCCGTCATTCACGTAAAGGACGCCAGCCTGGCGGTGGGAGTCGCCGCAAACATCATGGGCGAGAACCGGGGCGCCTTCTTTGCCGCCAATGAGGAGAAACACCGGCAGGAGCAGGAGAAACAGGCTGGACGCACCCGCGAGGATCTGTTCCTCCCCCTTGAGACGGTCCGTGAAAACCGCCTGATGCTCGACTTTGAATCCTATACGCCCCCGGCACCAAAACACCCCGGGATCCACACCTTTGAGAACATCCCCATCTCCGTGCTGCTCCCCTATATAGACTGGCGTTTCTTCTTCATCTCCTGGGAAATGGGGGGCGACTGGCCCCGGCTGCTCGATGATCCAGACAAGGGCCCCGAAGCCCGCAAGCTTTTGGCCGATGCCCAGGCAATGCTCGGCACCCTTGAGCAGGAGGGAGTCCTCTCCACCGCCGGCGCCGTGGGAATCTTCTGCGCCTCGGGTGAAGGGGACGATATTGTTCTGTATAAGGACGAGGAGCGAGCAGAGGTCCTGGCCCGTATCCCCACCCTCCGCCAACAGAAGCGCAAGAACAACACGCCCTGGTATCTGGCTCTCTCCGACTATGTGGCACCGCTCCAGAGCGGAAAAAAGGACTACCTGGGGATGATGGCCGTCACCGCTGGCCGTGGCATGGAGACCCTGGTGAACGCGTACAAGGAGAGTGGTGATGACTACTCGTCGCTGCTGGTGAAAACGCTGGGTGACCGACTGGCGGAGGCAATGGCGGAGTACCTCCATGAGAAAATCCGCAAGGAGCTCTGGGGCTTCGCGCCCGATGAGGCCTTCACCCCCGGGGAGCTCCACCGCGTTCTCTATCGTGGCATCCGCCCTGCACCGGGCTACCCGCCCTGCCCCGACCACACGGAGAAGGATCTTATCTTCACGCTGCTCCCCATGGAGCAGCTGGGAATGTCCTTGACCGAGAGCCGCATGATGCTCCCCGCCGCCTCCGTCTCGGCCTATGTCATGAGCAACCCCGAGGCGAAGTACTTCTCCGTGGGAAAAGTCACCCGTGCGCAGGTGGAGGACTACGCCGCCCGTAAAAATATCCCCTTCGAAGAAGCCGAGAAGTGGCTCGCCTCCATCCTCACCTATTGATTGCACCGGGTAAAAATCGGGAAACTGGGGATGAGCGGCGCGTGAATTGCAACATTGTGCAACATGCAACACCTCATGCAACACTATGGATGCACTTAGTGTATCATGCCGCCAGTGGCCATTCCCTCACGAGTACCCTCGCACAATAAAAATCAGAACAATATCTCCTTCAATTCCGTAGCCTTATGATTTTTCAATCAGGCATCCATGAACACTGGCACACCCATTGCTTTCATAAGGGGCAGCTGTCACGGATTCTCCCGTGACCCACCCGGAGGTGAACAATGTCGTGGTTCAAAAGAATAATCGGTCTTGAAGGTGACGGCATTGCCCTCACGTTGGTAAATGACGATAACTTTAAAGACGAAATTTCCAATTCAAAGATTCCCGTGGTCCTGGACCTGTGGAGCCCCGGCTGCCAGCCCTGCAAGCAGCTCGCGCCCATCATGGTGGACCTTCAGCGCAAATACAAGGACAAGATCAAGGTCGCCCAGTGCGACATCTCCGCGGCACCTGGCATTGCCCAGCGTTTGCGTGTCCGCGGTACGCCGACCGTGCTCTACTTTAAGAACGGCAAGGTCGTTGAGCGCGTTGTGGGGTTCAGGGGTTCTCTGTACCACACGGAGATTATTGAAACCGATCTTCTTGGAAAAGAATTTTCCATATAATTTACTCTTTTTCTCTCAACCATTTCGAGGTGTATTATGGCCGTCAACGTAACCGATTCCAACTTCAGAGACGAAGTACTCAACTCCAAAACCCCCGTCCTTGTGGACTTCTGGGCTCCCTGGTGTGCTCCCTGCCGCATGGTGGGACCCACCATCGAGAAGCTGGGGAAAAAATATCAGGGCAAGGTAAAGGTGGTCAAACTGGACGTCCAGGATAATCCCCGGACCGCGGCCCTCTTTGGGATCCGCTCCATCCCCACGGTCTCCCTCTTCGCCCACGGCAAGAGCGTTGGTTCTCTCATCGGCGCCAGAAGCGAGTCCGATTATGATCGTCTCGTAACCAAAGCCTTCTAGCGCCATGCTCAAACTCCTCGTGACAAAGCGACGGGTAGTCCACGCCGTGCTGGCCATCGCCACCATCGGCCTGGTCGCAGCGCTCCATATTCCCCTGCTGTGGGTCATGCTCTTTGGATCCCTCCTGGGGATCGTGCTGGGCAAGACCTTCTGTCGGTGGATCTGCCCCATGGGGTTCGTCATCTGCGGCTTCATGGGCGGCGTGGACGGCGCGGCAAAGAAATACCAGTATCACAAAATCGGCTGCCCCATCGCCTGGATCAGCGGCTTCTTGAACCGGTTCTCCATCTTCCAGGTGCGCCGCAAGGAGTCCCTGTGTGTGAGCTGCGGAAAATGCGACAAGGCATGTTACATCACCGAGTTTGAAGAAAGCTGCAGCCTCTACAAAGAGGGCAAAGCCGACCCTTCCATGTCCCAGACCTGTTCCCGCTGTCTCGAGTGCGTCAAGGCCTGCCCCACCGGGAGCCTCACCTACAAACCCTGATTATTTTCCCTGGGGATTATTTTTACTCTTGCAATCGTCTTTTTTTGCGTTAGTATAATCATAGGAACGCTAAAAAACCTGTTGCACGGAGTACATCATGAACCCTTTTACCATTAAACCCCAAAAAGCTTATACGTCTCCCCGTTATCCAGACCACAATCGGGTCGGCCGGGCCGCAAAAATTCTCATGACCGCCGGCATCGGCATCCTGGCCACCAGCTGCGCACCCCCGCTGCCCTGGCATGAAAACAATAATAATAACAATAATATTATCGACGGTGTCGCCGTTGAATGCTTCCCGGGAGATCTCCAGTGTGCCAACGAGAACGAGATCCTGGTCTGCTCCAGTGACGAGGGGTATGAGCACTGGGAGGCCATGGACTGCAACGACTGGTGCCACGAGAACTACGGCTGGGACTACTCCTCCTGGGGCGCCTGCTCCGAGGATAATGGCGACAACCTCTGCCAGTGCGAGTACGATATTATCGACGGTGGCATCGGCTACTGTGATACCGATGACTTCTACTGCGGCGACGAGAACACCATCAACGTGTGCAACGACTCCCAGACCGATTATCAGAACCTCACCTGCGACGAATACTGCGCCATTGAGTGGGGCAGTGACATGTTCATGTCAAGCGGCACCTGCGATGACGCCCAGCCGGAAGATCCCTGCAACTGCTTCTACGGGATGATGGACGGCATGATCGCCGAGTGTACGCTGGAAGATGTCCAGTGCATCTCTGACAAAGCCATGGGCGTCTGTGAGAACGGTGTGGATTTCACCTGGTACAAGTGCGATGACGTGTGCAAGGATCAGGATCCCAACGCTGTCTCCAACGGCTGCGACGCCGCCGTCGCTGATGACCCCTGCCTCTGTGAAATCGCCAAAAAGAAATAACCTCTCCCCTTGCCTGCCACAGGCATCATCGTATGAGATCCAATGGTAACAGGGGCTGCGCCAGCGTGTACCACAACCGCTCGGAGGGCCAGCCTCCCCATTGATTTGGTGCCGGAACTGAAAACCAGGGTGGTGCGGAGACAGGAAAGGGGAGGATCTACCGGACGCCGGAGATCTCTTCGGAGATGTTCACGTTGTGGTCGCCGATCTTCTCCAGGGAGGTGATCATGTTGAGGAAAATCAGTCCGCCTTCCACCAGGCACTGGTTGCTGGTCATGCGCTCAATGTTCTTCTTGCGCAGGGATTTGGAGAGCTGGTTGATCCCCTCCTCCATGGGATAGGCCTTCTTCAGAATATCTTCGTGGGTCAGCAGGTGCTTCCTGGTGTAGGCCACAAACTCCCGCACGCGGGTGATGAGCTCGTCCAGCTCACCGTGGGCCTCGTCGGAGAATTTGTACTCCTTCTCGTGCTTTCTGCGCAACAGCTTGGTGAGCTGCTCACAGTGATCTCCCATGCGCTCGTAGTCGGAGACCGTGTGCATCATGGCGGCGATCTCGTGTGAGACCTCATAGGTGAGGGGAGAACGGCTCACCATGGCGAGATAGTCCACAATCCCCTGGGCCATTTTATCGGTCTTTTGTTCCAGCCTGAGCACCTTGCTCACCAGATCACCGTGGGGGACCGTACTCTCGGTGCTCAATACTTTTACATCATCGAGCATCTCCATGACAGTCTCCGCCATCATTCCCAAATCCTGACGGGCAGCCAGAATAGCCAGCTCCGGCGTGGGAACAAGGCTGTAATCAATGTAATGCAAGTATTCCAGGTCTTCGGTATGGGCCTTCTTCGACTCCGGGACCATTTTTGTGGCAACCCTGGCCAGAAGCCCCACAAAGGGGAGGAAGATGATGGTGTTCACCAGGTTGAAGGCGGTGTGGAAAGCGGAAAGATGCACGGGGAGCGAGGCGGGATTGTGTTTTCCTCCGCCGAGGATGGCGTCAATGCCCCAGATCCACAGGGGCCAGGTGAGGAGAACAATCACCACGCCGATGAGATTGAACAGCATGTGAGCGCGTGCCGTGCGGACAGCCGCCTTGTTGGCGCCGATGGCGGCGAGATTCGCGGTGATGGTCGTCCCGATGTTCTGACCTAGAATGAGCGCCACGCCTGTATCAAAGTCCAGCACCCCTTGAAAGGCGAGGATGAGGGTGATGGCCATGGCCGCCGAGGATGACTGAATGACCATGGTCACAGCGGCACCCAGGAGTACTCCCCACATGCGGGTCATGGGTCCCGTGGCGTGGATGGTGGACATCCACCCCTTGACCATGGCGAGGTTCTCCGGCGTCTTCAGCGCGAGCTGCATCATGGCCAGCCCGAAAAAAAGGAGCCCGAAGCCCAACAGGACTTCACCCCACGCGCTCACCCGCTCGTTTTTGGTGAATTTGGTGAAAAACCCGATGCTGATCGCAGGGAGGGCAAAGAGGGAGACCTTGACCTTGAACCCCAGCAGAGAGACAAGCCAGCCGGTCACCGTGGTCCCGATGTTGGCTCCGAGGACAACCCCGAT
>JAHJLU010000325.1 GCA_018821745.1 Myxococcota bacterium
ACGCTGTATTTGCCTATTATTTGGGGTCTTTTTGCTTTCGCTCTCACTTCCTGCGGATCACGCAGCGACCTTGGGGGTTGGGGGAATTATCAGACTCCCGACGGGGGCACCGATGGCGACGTTATAAATCCCCCCTGGTGCAACTACGACAACAGGGATCTGGCCATGGAGAACCTGGTGGCGGCGGACCGGCTTGGCCTCGGGGTGTCCCAGTCGGTGGTGGAGGGGGTGGTCTCGGCCCTAAACGCCGACGGGTTCCATCTGGTCATCGACAGGGTTTGGCACGGAGTCCAGCCCCTCGAGGGCATCGAGGTCAATGTCCCCGTGGAGACGGCAGGTTATAGTGAAATCAGCGTGGGGACCCGCCTGGTGGCAGGGTTCAGGGGGAACGCTCTGCCGGCCCTCATGGACGCGGAAGAATTGCCGGTCTGGTGGGGTCTCACGGCGCTCATCCCCAAGGCGCGGTCGGACGCATCCCTCCTGGGATTTATGAGCTACAACATCCCCGTGGTGGCAACGGTTCGCCTCATCCAGAAGGATTCGGACCACCTGGTCTTTGAGGTGGACGAGGTGATGAAGGGGGAATGCCCCGCAGCCTTTCAGGTGTCCCGCTCGTCATACGGTGGCTTTATTCCCTGGCCGGAACCATCCGATACCCCCTTTATCGCTGCCTTCACTGATATTCCCTCGGGTGGTCCGGGGCTTCCCTACGCGGGGCTCGCCCACTTCGCCCCCGCCGACGCCGTGAGCCTGTCGGAGCTGGAGACGGAACTCGCGACCCCAAAAACCTATTGGGATTACCATAATGGGCCCCTGGGGGCCGACTACGCCGAGGCCTTCGCGTACCACCTCGCCCCCCACATCTACCGCACCGAGGTCACGGGGATCTCCGGTGAGTGCTGCACCGGGGCCGGTGGCACCTTTATCATGCACAACGTCACCTCCTACCTCAAGGGCGAGGATCCGGCCACGTCGATTATCTCCGGTGGCCACGCCTACTACGGCTCCGAGACCTGCGGCGACCCCATGATTTTCGCCTCACACAGCATGGGCAGCCTGGAGGATTTCTCCACGGATGACTTCGACTGCACGGGGAGCCTCTCAACCTCGATCTCCGAGATCACCTATGATTTTCTCCCGCTCTACCTGCGCTCCATGCCCGACAGTGAAGAGAACCGTGCCAAGGTTCTGCAGTGGCTGGGGTATCCGGCGCCCCTCCTTCTGGTCCGTTCCGAGGAGGATCAGTCTCCGGACGCGGCCTTTGATCCCGCCCGATCATCGGGTTATTTTGGTGCCCCTCTCTCGCTTGACCGCGCCATCTCAGCTTCCCCGTATACCGCCCTGATAACCGTTGAAGAAGTGACCACCAGCGGTGATCGTCACGAGGTTGTCCTCTCCACCACCTTCCACGATCAGGTCTATGAAGACGATGTGGTGTACCGCATCAAGGTCGCCTTCTCCTGCGGGGATCCCCGCCTCCTGGTCCAGGGGGCCTCCTATCTGGGCATCTTCCTGGTGGCACCCCACCTCTATCTCCAGCAGATAGTCCCTCAGGACTACGGCTCCCTCTTCCTTATCCCCGGTGTGCTGCTGCCCAATCTCCCCCACCTTCGCCAGACGCTGCAGTATTCAGCATACGAGTATCTGTAAGTCCCGCGTCTTTTAATCAGCAAAGGGCGGTGCGCCCACCATTTTCTCCCCCATGCTTTTTTTATGAGCGTTTTTTGGCAAGGTGCGATAAAAAAAATATGCCCGCGATTTGCTTCCGACTTTCCCCGTGAGATATATCATGGCCATTCGTGAAATCCTTGTTTATCCCGATCCCCGCCTGAATGAGACCTCAAAACCGGTCAGTGAATTGACACCACAAGTTGTCACCCTGATCAAGGACATGATCGAGACCATGTACGCCCGTGATGGCGGTGGTCTCGCCGCGGTGCAGGTAGGGGTTCACCTGCGGATCTTCATCGTGGATCCCACTTTGGCCGGGGGGACAAAAAAAGACGAGGCGATGGTCTTCATCAACCCCGAGATTTTGGAAATGCACGGTGAAGAGCTCCGTGACGAGGGGTGCCTGAGCTTTCCTGGCGTGTGGGTGCCCCGTAAACGGGCAAAGACCACCACCATCCGCGCACGGGACCTGAACTGGGAGGAGTTCGAGATGACCGGAGAGGGGATCGTGAGCCGGGCCTTCCAGCACGAGTCGGACCACCTGGACGGACGTCTCCTCATCGAACCTCTCACGGGCCTCCGCCGAAAGATGGCCCTGCGCCGCCTTAGCACGCGGTAACAGCTGTCAGGTGCGCTCTTCTTGTCCCAGCCAGGAACAGTGCAGTGGTCATTATTCGCCAAACCCACTCTCCGATCCCGTCTCCCCCCGCGCCCAGTTTCACCACAATGGCCCATTGACCGCAACCACTCCAACACCTTCCACGCTGCGATCATCGGCGTCGGAGATCAGTTCCCCCGCCGCCACCTGCCCCTGATCCTCCCTGTTCCCATTGGCTCAATTACACCCTAGCTCTCCAGTAGAAATCACATGACAATTGATCGCCCCTCCCGGTTCATCTTGGGTTTCCCAGAGTCTTGGGGAATCTAAATCTCGGTCCAGGCGTAGTGGTGGCGCGGCGGGAACTGGTAGATGATTCGGCGGGCAAGTCCTTCCCCGGTGCGCGCATATTTTTTCCGGTTTTGCCTTCGTTTCTCGATTTGCGCCGGATCGGGAGGGTTCATCACCACGCCCAGGGTGTGATAATTCCAGGAGTCAATACTGATGGTATGCACTGCAAAAATCCGCGTGTGATCACCGCCAGTGATGCGATCAAGCTCACGGACCACCATATCCATGGAGTCCACATACTCGAAAACCTCCGACTCAAAAACCACCGCGCTGTTATCGGGGATTGTCTTCAGCGCCTCAAGTGCGTCGGCCTTGAGCACACGCGCTTCCATACCACAGGGTCGGCACCCCGCTATATCGATGCAGACGTCTCCACAGCCGTACACCTGCACATGTTTGTTCACGAATCCACCCGTTGGGTTGCCGATGACCACCAGGGTCCGGCCTTCGCTGAGGGCCCTGGCCCTGGCCTTCTCATAGAGGATGTGCTGCATGGAGAGTTTGTGACAGGACTTCCAGGCATTCACCTTCTCAACGGTTTTTGCCCGGTACAGATTCCATCCGAGGATGGCGTTGGAGGCAAGTGACGCAGTGAGAGTCAGGCCAATGATGACCACCATAACATACTTGGGTGACAGGATGCGACGAGCAGGGGGCTGCTCGGAACGCTGAACGCTGTTGGGCATGGGGCACCTCCGATCTCCCCTTTATGACAGAAGCACTGCAAATTTCAACCGCGAACTGAGTTCTCTCTGCAGTGTTTTAAAAAATGTATTGAGCCCTGAGCCTCCCGTTTCCCAAACAGGAACAGGGTAACAACCTGCCGGCGAAGGTCATGGAGTAGGTGTGGCTGTCCGGGCTTGCCTGGCCGACGTGGAGAGGGAGGGAGAGGGCGCGAAAGAGGTGATGGAGTTTATTGATTGCGTGTGCTACGCTTTGCCCATCCACGGAGGTCAACGATGAAACTTTTGTCAGTGCTCGGTTTTAGTTTGATGCTTTCGCTCTCCATGGGGGCAGGGGGGGCGGACGCCGCACAGAAGAAGGCAAAGAATCTGAACCAGTTTGGAGAAATGCTGTTTGACGCGATTGTGCGCAATGATTTCAGGTCCGCCAGGCAGCTGCTCCCCACGCGCGACGAGCTCAAAAAAGTGGGCAAGCGGTACTCAAAACAACAGTACGCCGAGTTCATGGTAAAACGGAAGCAGGGTTTCGGGCGTGTTGTCAATAAATTCAGACGAAAAATGAAGGCGCTGCGAGGGCGGGGATATTCCTGTGGCAAATATCGCTTCTCCCACCTGAAAAAGGGACGGCAGGTGAAAAAGGGCGGGACCATGATGTACAGCCGGATAGAGATCTTCGGAAAGTGCGTGAGGGGTGATAAGACCCCGTTCTGGGTAGCGAATCCCGATGATATCTTTAACAGCAAGGCGGGCTGGAAGCTGCTGGAATTCAACTGACCAGAAGGGTCCAATTCCGGGCTCATTTTCCTGCGTGTTCCCTGACCCATCCCCTCACACCACACCGAACTAGTAAAATAAGCCATAATGGAAGCCAGCGATCACGGTCCCGGAGCGGCACCCCAAAAGTCTGAGAGAAGATCGACGGGCGTGCCGTCACCATTCATTGGGGTTTCGAATTTTTTCCAATCATTAGCAAAAAAAAACGACAGCTACATGTGGTCCTTCGTTTGCAACTGTACAGCTCTACTCCGCTGGGTTAGAGTCGCGAAAAATAAGGAGTAACCATGAAATATCTCATCGTCGGCACCCTCGTTGTCTCCCTTGTGGCCTGTAAATCCGAGAAGAAATCCCGGGTGCAGTCCGACACCTCCCCGGCGGTGATGGATCAGAAACAACCCCGGCCTCCAGAGACCATGGGTTCAGCACCGCCCACGGCGGGGATGAAGAAGGCCATGAAGATCACAACAAAGGTTGTGGCCACACCCCCTGTTCCCAAAAAAGTCAATGCCCCGGCTGCCAAGCTCCCATTGCCACCGGCACCTCCCTCGGACAGACTCGAGGCGCTCCTCAAGGCCCTGAAAAAGGCCAACCGAGAAAAGAAAAGCGCCACAGCCGTCATGGGGAAATTCGTCCCGGAGTTCAAACTCTCCAAGGGTGATGAGTTTCCCGATTCCACCGAGGCACGTGTGCTGGAAATCCGTCCCGGAAAAGCGCTTTACGGGGCCTTCATCCTCTTTTGTGCCAGGGGCGTAAAGGTGTGCGGGACGGACTGCGAGGCAGCCTTCTCCGTGAAACAGGCGCAGGGGAAAAATAAGGAGCTCGTCACCTACAAGATCAGCCCGAAGATCTTCGCCGGCACGAAACACACCTTCGAGTTCTCTCCCGCCTTTGAGGATACCCGCGCACTTCTGGTCCGGTTCACCACACCCCGGAAGACGGAATGCATCTTCGAGGATAACTCAGAGTACGCGGACAAGGTGGAGCGTGCTCAGTTGTTCAAGGTGGCCAAGCGGCGCATCGTGCCCTATGAGTCCTTCACCACGGACCTGGACAGCGCGGAGCCCGGCCACCACACCTCCCAGACCACAACCTTCAAGTGGCTCAAGGGCGCCACGGAGGGGACCCATTATCTGGGTCTCGAGCGATACTCACAGGAGACCTTTTCGGACACGGCCCCCGACAGTGACAGCCACCGAACCACCTGTCAGAGGACCTCGTCGGTTATCCTGATGCCCAGGGGCAAATACTGGAAATCCATTCACGGCAATACGCTCAATGCCCTGCGAAAGAAAGATCCGGGCCTCGCCACCCTGGCCAAGAATATGGCTGGCAAGAACAAACGCTGTTCTCCCTGAGGGATCCCCTCGTTTTTTTATCACTTGATAATAAAACAGGA
>JAHJLU010000027.1 GCA_018821745.1 Myxococcota bacterium
TCTGAGTCGGGATACGCGGTGCGGTTGATAGGGTCTTTTCATTTTTCACCTCAATAATCATCCACTTTAGCAAGTGGTAACAATAATTTAAAGGAGTACGCCCAGCAGCCTTGCGACAATGGGTAAAAATAACAGTGATGCCTCTAGCAGAGGGACGCGGCAAAGTCAATTCTTTTAATCCCAATGTCTGCAGGAGATCCGTTTTTTTGATCTTTTCACAATGGGGTATAATCTCCAATGATTCGTCTTCACTGACAATGTTATTGGTTGACCATCACCAATAAGATCATTAGTATCGGGCAAGCGGAGGCATATATGTTCAGAGAACATCTCAAAAAACTTGTAGACAACGTTGATGGTGCCAAGGCAGCACTCCTCATGGAGTTTGACGGGATCGAAGTTGACCACTACCAGAAAGAAAGCAGCAATATTCAGACACTGGGAACCGAGTTTTCGCAACTGATGACCCATGCAAGGAGAACTGCCCAGATTCTCGACGTCGGTGGCCTCGAGGAAATGATGGTCAAAACCGACGACCTCATCCTCGTGTTCCGTATTGTCAATGAAGATTATTTTCTCACTGTCGCTCTCGATTCCACGGGCAATTTTGGCAAGGCGCGCTTTATCGCCAGGCTGATTGTTCCCCGCATGCTCGAAGAGTTCTGATTCGCCGAACCAGCTTTCAAGGAGAGTACGTGGCGATAAATAAAGAAAAAATTGCGGCCGCTGCCCAGAAACATTTTAAAAAGGGCAACTATGACAAGGCCCTTGAAGAATATCAAAAAATCGTAAAAGCCGATCCAACTGAAACCAGATATTGGAAGCGGATAGGAGATCTGCAGGCTCGCGGCGGCGATAAAAAAGGGGCGATTGAGACCTATCTCAGGATAGCCGATGATTTTCTTGACAAAGGATTCCATACCAAAGCGCTGGCGATTCTCCGCCAGATCCAAACTCTTGATTCCGACATCGTTGAAGTATATCGGAAACTTTCCAAAATTTTCATCGCGACCAACTTCATGGGGGATGCGCTCCACACCCTTGAACAGCTCACCCAGATTCTGGAGCGCAACGGTGACACCGAGGAAATGCTGGCTACTCTGGCAGCCATGGCCAACATTGACCCGTCCAAGGTCATCCACCGGGTTCACTACGCCGAGACCCTGAGCCGCCTCAACAAAAAGCGTGAGGCCGCAAAAGAGTTTAAACAGGTCGCCACCTACCTCCATGGCGAAAAAAACGACAAGGATTATGTCAAAGTTGCGGAGCGCTTGCTCTTCCATGATCCAGACGACAAAGAAACCCTGCGGGATCTGGCTGAAGCCTATATAAGGCAGAAAAATCCCCAAAAAGTCCTGAAACGGCTGCTGGAGATTTACCAATCCTATCCCGGAGACCTCGACAATCTGCATATTCTGGCCCGTGTCTTTCTGGCCATGACGAAGCGTGAGAAAGCCATTCAAGTCTATAAAGAAATGGCCAGACTCCTGATGGAACAGGGGAAACGGGATCAGAGCAATACAATCTTCGAGCGGATCCTGGAGATAGATCCAAGGGATCGTGACGCGCTCAAGGGTCTTGGCCGTCTGAAAGAACACCGGCCCCCCCCGAAACCCCGCGTTGAAGAGCCCGAAGTTGTGGAGCTCGACGCTGACGAAGTCATTGAGATGGAACCTGAAGAGGTAGAGCTTGACCTCGATGAACTGGAAGACGTGGCGGAAGAGGAAGAAGACCTCAAGGTCATTGAGGAGTCTGAAGCATTCTTCCGCTACGGTCTTGTGGACAAGTCAATGGGGAATCTGTCCCGCGTCCATAATCAAGAGCACCCCCGTTTATTGGCGCTCAAAAAAGATATTTACATCAAGCAGGCCAAAAAAACCGAGGCCCTCTCCATTCTCCAGAGTCTCGCCGCAGCATACAGAGACAAGGAGCCAGAAAAAGCCCTCGAATCTGCTCAGGAAGCGTTGCTTCTGCAGTCAGGAGTTGATTGGGCCGATAAAATAATCGGGGACATGGGCTCCTCCATGCCCGATCTCAAGCCCATGTCGACTCAGGAGATTGCCTCTGTGCTCGATCTCGATGACGCGCTTGACATCCTTGATGAGCTTAGTGAGGCAGAAGTAGTCCTTGATATCTCAACGCTGTCAACAACGGGTGAGATCCAGACCATTGGTCATGAAGTACACTCCAACGAAGAGATCGACAAGGTGCTGTCAGAGAAGGAAAAGCTGACCGAACCCGTCCAGGACGACGATGATGACGTCGAAATGGACCTGGAACAGATGCTCGCCTCCCTCAAGGGTCTCACAGATGAGTCCCCCTATATCACCACTCCCCAGAAACCCACCGGCGACCTGATTCTTGGCGCTCCGTCAATCTCCGATGGTGCCATCGACGGGGATCTTTCCTTGGGGCTTGATGAACTGGCGGAGCTTCAAGAGGCCAGCCAATCGTTCATACGAATCAATGAACTATCAAAAGAAAACATAGACATAGAATCTCTTTCCGGCGATTACCATGCGGGACACGAGATGCCCGATGCGGATCAGTTTATTGAATTCGACATTGAAGAGACTCCGGTTGTTCTCCCCGGTGAGAGTGCACGCTCCACTGCTGCCATTGGCACAGCCGCGGACCATGGAACAGCGCCGGTGCAATCCGGTCAGAAGCGGAAAGGGGATTCCGGTCAGACCGCAGCGCAGAGTTTTGTGGATCCGCTGGGAGGGGATCCCTATCAGATGGATCTCCCCGAGGAACACTTCCTCCTCGATATGGACGAAGCCATTCCTTCCGCCAACACGCCTCCGCGTCGTAAATCCAAACAGGAGTTCGGGACCGAAGCCACAATGGACAACTATGAGCTGCTCATGAGTTTCACGGATCAGTTGACCAATGAGCTGGAGTTCAACGAAAACGCCATCGATCCTCTCGACGAGCCCACGCCCGTGGTCTCCATCGAGCCTGAACCCAGGCCTGAGGAAGAGCCCCCCGAGGATGTGACCGAGACCTTCGAGGAGGTGGAGTTCTTCCTGGAAATGGCCCTATATCAGGAGGCAATTGATACCCTGATGGAGCTGCACTCCCGCTTCCCGCTCCAGGTGGTCAAGGATTTCATTTCGCGGGTAGCCTCCGATGGAGAGATCCCCAATCCCCTCCTTGCTTCAGAAGAGCCACCTGAACCTGCGCAGGCGGAGTCCGATGAAATCCTTGCGATTCCACCAACAACTCCCGAAGAAGATCTTCAGAGCACCGAACCCATCCTCACCGAGGAGTCTCCCAAGGCAGACAATGCGCCTACTGCCGTTACCACCGCCGCGGAGCTGCTCAAGGACGATGAACCCTCCACCGCCGACCCGGGGGAGAATATGTTCGAGGAGTTATCCCTCGACGGCATGGACGATAACCTGGATCTGAATTTCAACGAAGAAGAGAGCAACAGCCTCGAAGATTTAGACCTGCTCCAAGACAACAAGGGGAGCATTTCCAGCAATGATCAGTCCAGGGGTGTGCGTATTGAGACCGAGCAACCCATAGGAGACGCCGGGACCCACCTTGACCTTGGGATAGCCTACAAAGAGATGGGACTTCTCCAGCAAGCCCTTGAGGAGATTAATCAGGCCATGGACGATCCGGGTACGGAGATCCAGGCACGGCTCCTCGCCGGAAAGTGCTACATGGAGCTCGGTGACCTCTCACGGTCTGCCAATGAATTAAAAAGAGCGCTGCACACCGATAATATGAAGCCAAGTGAAGAAATGGATCTCTATTACGAGCTCGGGAGGGTGTACGAAAAACTGAAGGATCTTCCCGAGGCTATGTACTACTTTAAAAAAGTTCAGCGCAGAGATGCATCCTACCGTGGCGTTTCAGAGATTCTCGCCCGGCTGGATCACTGAATCGGAATTTGAGTTTCTGAGTAACCGGCCCCGCACCATCTGTTCTATGCGTGTTTTTCTTACCGGTCGCATGTGGCTTTGCGCATGCTGAAAAGGATTATGCATGACAGCCAAGATTCTCGTTGTTGATGACAGCCCCACCATCATAAAAGTTGTAGAGTTGGTTCTTTCCAAGGCGGGCTATCTTGTGGTCTCTGCCCACGATGGTGAAGAAGGAATCGAACTCGCCCGCAGTGAGAGCCCTGATCTCATCCTGCTGGACTTTGTAATGCCCCGGATGAACGGATATCAGGTGTGCAAAATTCTCTCCGAGACACCGGAACTCTCTGATATTCCTGTGGTGCTCATGAGCGCCAAGGGCGAGCAGGTTGGAGAGCGATTTGTCAAAGTAATGGGCATCAAGGATTACATCACCAAACCCTTCAGCCCTGAAGCCATGACTGCGGTCGTGGCCCACACCCTCTCCAAGTACCAGGAAAATGAAAAGGAAGACACGCAGCCCGGACTCGACTCCAGCAAACAGGAACTGAAAGACGACGCCGATAAAGCCCGCAAAGTTTGGAAAGATGCGCTCTCACGATTGCGCTCAACGCTGTCCCAGGCCGCAGCTGCCCAGCTTGTGAGTGCCCCTGTGCTCAGCGGCATGAATCTCGATTCCCAGGAACTGATCCTTCAGATAAAACAAGCCTTCTCCGATGATTTCCTTGAAGGTGCCATCGGTGAGCTCAAGTCCGCTTCCCCCGAGCTGGCCTCCGGTGAGAGCGCCATGACCGGAGAGCTTCAGACCATTCCTATTGTCGAGATCCTGCCGCTCCTTGCATCCCAGCGCCAAAACGGAATCCTCACGGTCAGCAAATCCAACTCAAAAATCGACATGTACTTCCGCGACGGCAATGTAGAGCTGGCCAGCGCTGCAGGCGTCTCCGAGGAATACCTGCTGGGCAGGTACGTTGTTGAGATGGAGCTCATGACCAAGGATGAGCTGGATCAGTTCATCAATGAACTTCCCGCCCAGGGCCTCCTCGGGCTCCAACTTGTACGCCAGGGAAAACTCTCGGACGATGAGCTCAAGCAGGCCATGACCAAGCAGACACGGGAGCTGTGCTACGAACTCCTTAAATGGGATAAGGGGCGGTTCACTTTCCGGGTATCCAACGATCTGCCTCCCATAGCTGAAGAAGCCGGACTCGCTCTCTCCGTTGACGCCATGCTCATCGAAGGGTTCAGGAGAGTGGACGAATGGCACATGATCGAGCGGGAGATAGAAGATTTCGACATTGTATTTCTTCGCAACGACGATGCCATCCTCCGCATGGGTCGGCATAAGCTCATGCGGGAAGAGATCACTGTCCTCGAGTTGGTAAACGGAAGAAATACCGTTCGGGAAATCATCAGGAAAAGCAGAATGGGCTCCTTTGATGTGACCAAAATGCTGTACCGCCTCCTGTCTGTAAAACTTATCCGCAAGCGCGTCTCTGCCGTCGCAATGTAAGAGGAAACTATGGCCACCATACTGATAGCTGATGATTCTCAGACCTCACGCAAGGCAATCTCCTCTGTCCTGACGCCCCTCGGACACACGGTCATAGAGGCCGACAATGGAGCCGAAGCCTGGAACAAGGTCAATGCAAGAAAACCGGATGTTGTGATTTTAGATATTCTCATGCCCAAGATGGGTGGATTTGAACTCTCCAGGCAGATAAAAAACACAGCGGGCCTTTCCCATATTGGTATTATCATGCTCACCTCCCTCAAACAGCAGTCCAACAAATTCTGGGGCCTCAAGCAGGGAGCCGATTTTTATCTGACCAAACCCACACACCCCAAAGAGCTCATAGAGTGTGTCACCAAACTGCTGGAGACCCCCAAGTGAACACCGCGAAGGTACTCACGTTCTCAATCGGCTCCACAATACTTGCTATTGAACGATCTATCATCGAAGAAGTTTTTGTCCTGTCCAACATTACCAGGATCCCGGTGGCCCCTCCCTTTATGAACTGGGTCGCCAACTGGCAGGGTACTATCATCCCTGTTGTGGACCTGAGTCCATTTGTTTCCGAGAAACTCAAGGTCATTGTCTCAAGGAAAACCGCTCTGGCAGTGAAGGCCACAGGTCAGGACTCCTCCTTCGCTCTGGTTGTGGACGACATCGGCTCCAACCTGGACCTCTCAACCGTGGCAATCCCCGAGAGTCAATTGCCCTATTTCGCCAAGGGTCGCCTTTTTCACAACGACGAAATGATCTGGCTCGTTTCCCCCTCGAAAATCGAGAAAATGGTTATTGGCCATATTGGGAA
>JAHJLU010000326.1 GCA_018821745.1 Myxococcota bacterium
AATATCAACCTGGTGGACAAGCTGCTGACCCCTGTGAACCGTACTTCCGAGTCCAGCTCCTCCTCAATGGGCTCCATCAGGTGGTTGTCCGATATGCGCCTCGACTTGATTGTACAACTCACGGGGGATATTGAGGTCGATAATAACTTTGCCCAGACCAAGCTGGAAGGCGTGGCCAACGTCTCGGGGACTCTGGGGTCGCCAACCATCGGCGGGGTTATCTCTCTCAACGGCGGGAGTTTCCGTATCCCCATGCTCAGGGGTACCTATGAGATCAAAGAGGGAATAGTGGATTTTGACCGCGCCAAGCAGGTCAAACACGTTAAGGACGAGCCCTATCTGGATGTTACCGGCGAGATGATTTTCACGGACCGGCTCCAGAACGAGCACATTATTACTTTGAAGCTCCATGGTTTTATCTCCCAGCTCAAGCTCAGTTGGTCCTCCTCCACAGGGCTCTCCTCATCCCAGGTACTCATGCTGCTTATGCTCAACCGAACGCCCGACGAGATACGACGGGGTGAAACCGGCGGCATCCCCGATCTGGGTGGCGTCCTGGAGGGGCTGGTCCCCCTTAATCTGCAGCTGGGTATCAGTTCCGAGGCGGTTAAAGTCTACGTAGACAAGAAGTTCATGAAGGAGCACCTGATCCTCAGGGGTAATGTGGAGGTAGGGTTCATGGGGCGACAGATGCAGGAGGCCTTCCTCATCTTCCGACTCTCCGACAATGTGAGTGTTCAGGCCAAGGCACGCCGGAAGATCGCCGAGGAGGAGGCGGCGATCCGTGAAGACGAGGACGAGCTCCAGGGGCGGGTGGAATTGAAGTACAAACTGAACCTCAAGGGTTCATGGAAGGACGTTTTGGGGCTCTGAGGCCATAGCTCTTCCCTTTGGCGGGCGGCTCCCGAGTGCCGCCGGGTTTTGGGAAAATCCTTTGCACTACAGGAAAATAGGGTATAAGGGAGCCGACCGGAGGGATCATGCACGACAGCCGTTCGTTTCTTGGCGAGGAACCGGTAGGGAAGCTGCTGCTTAAATTAACGGTGCCGGCCACCATGGGAATGCTCGTGGGGGCGCTGTACAATCTCGTAGATACTATTTTTGTGGGACGGGCCGTGGGCCCCATGGGGATTGGTGCAATCTCCATCGTCTTCCCCTTCATGGGGATCGTAATGGCCTGCGCCCAGACCGTGGGGATGGGTGGTGCCTCCATAATCTCCCGGGCGATGGGGAAGGGAGATCTGGCGCTGGCGGAGCGGACTCTCGGGAACCTGCTGGGCGTACTCCTCCTGTTTGCGACTCTCCTTTTTGTGGTTGGGCAGGTATTTCTGGAGCCCATCCTCAAGCTCTTTGGCGCCACCAGGACCATGCTTCCCCTCTCCTTTGACTACATGCGCATTGTCCTCTTCGGCAACTTCTTTTTTACCTTCACTATGGCGCTGAATAATATTCTTAGGGCCGAGGGGAAGGCGAAGGAGTCCATGTTTGTCATGATAACGGGCGCCGGGCTCAATATCATCCTGGACCCCATCTTTATCTTCGGGCTCAACATGGGTATCAGAGGCGCGGCTCTCGCTACGGCCATCGCCCAGGTGGTGGCCTTTTTGTTCCTCATGTCCCTCTATCTGAGGGGGAAGACAACCCTGAAAATCCGCGTAACCAACCTTGCACCGGTCTGGAAGATCCTGCGCGAGGTGTTTGCCGTGGGGGCGTCGGTTTTTGTCCGCCAGATGGCAGGGTCCCTCATGACCATCATCATCAACAACCTCCTCAAACACTATGGGGGCGATATTTACATCTCCATTTTCGGTGTCTTCCACCGACTCCTTATGTTTCTGTTTATGCCCATGTTTGGCATCATGCAGGGCCTTCAGCCCATTGTGGGGTTCAACTATGGCGCAAAAAAGCCTGCCCGGATCAGAGCCGTGGTGCGCCTGGCCGCCATCTGGGCCACGGCGATCTGCCTGGTGGGGACCGCCGTACTGCTTTTGTTTTCTGAGCAGCTCATCGGGCTCTTCAATACTGACCCGGTGCTTATCAGGGAAGGGAGCCGCATCATCAGGATAACCGTCCTGGGCATCCCCCTGGTGGGCGTGAATATTGTGGCCACAACCATGGTTCTTGCCTTTGGCAAAGCGCTCCCCTCGCTGATTATGTCCATGTCCCGACAGGTGCTTTTTCTGATGCCGCTGGTCTTGCTGCTGCCCTTGAAGATGGGCCTCAACGGCATCTGGATTGCTTTTCCCCTGGCGGATCTGGCTGCGTTCTTTCTGATCATGGCCCTGGCGGCCCGGGAATTCAAAAGCCTCAAGCGGCTGGATTCCCTCAGTCGGGTACTGCCAGTGGAACCGTCATAAGGGGATTCTCCGGGTAGTTCCCGTCGAAACAAGCGGTACAGAATCTTTCCTTAGGGTTTTCGCAGTTCACACTGCGTAAAAGCCCCTCTCGGGAGATGTACCCAAGGGTATCACACATGACAAAACGGGCGGTCTCTTCCACAGACTTTGACGAGGCGATCAGTTCTTCACGGGTTGGCGTGTCGATTCCATAAAAACAGCTGTGGGTAACCGGTGGGGCGCCGATGCGCAGGTGGATCTCCCGGGCTCCCGCGCCCCGGATCATTTCCATGATTTTTCTGGAGGTAGTCCCCCTGACCAGGGAATCATCCACTACCACCACGGATTTTCCCCGCAGAATATCAGCTACGGGGGAGAGCTTGAGTTTGACCCCGAAGGAGCGTATGGACTGACTGGGTTCAATGAAGGTTCTCCCCACATAGTGGCTCCTGATGAGGCCCATGGCAAAGGGAATACCAGACTGCTCCGAGAAGCCGATGGCGGTGGCAATACCGCTGTCGGGAACGGGGATGACTACGTCCCCTTGGACGGGATGCTCCTGTGCCAGGATACGACCGCTTCTGACACGGGTCTCGTAGACACTGAATCCAAACATATTGGAGTCGGGCCTGGCGAAATAGACATGCTCAAAGATACACTGGGAGCATTTTTTTGCGTCGTCAGCAGAGGACATTCCCCGGTTGCTGAAGGGGAAGAGGCTCTTCGTCCCCTTGTCTGTAACAATAATGACTTCTCCGGGCTACACGGGGCGGATAAAACGTGCGCCGATCAAAGAGAAGGCGCAGGTCTCTGAAGAGAAGACCGGTGCCCCGTCCAGTTCACCCATGACCAGCGGTCTGTACCCGAAGGGATCCCTGGCCGCCACCATGCCTGTGGCCCCGAGGAACAGGATGGAGTAGGCCCCTTTGACCCGAGAGAGGGCATCAATTACGCGCTCTTCCAAGGTTTTTTTCCGGGATCGGGCCATGAGATGGATGAGGATCTCCGTATCGGAGGTTGACTGGAAGATTGCCCCCATCTCTTCAAGGGCCGTGCGCCACTCGTTGGACTGAAGCAGGTTTCCGTTGTGTGCCACTGCCAGATCGCCGTGACGGTAATTGACGGTGAGGGGCTGTGCGTTCCGAAGAAAGCTCCCGCCTGACGTTGAGTAGCGGATATGCCCGATGGCCCTGTCACCGGAGAGCGCCTCAATCGCTTCCCGGTTGAATCCCTCGGAGACAATCCCCTGGCGACGTATTGCGGTGAGGGATTTATCACGGAAGGATGCGATCCCGGCAGCCTCCTGGCCACGGTGCTGGAGCGAAGAGAGCCCGAGATAGGTAAGGTTTGCTGCTTCCTGATGCCCAAAAATTCCAAATACTCCGCACATGAAATGTACCCGGTTCCTTACTGGTAGGTGGATAGTTCTGTGAGCAGGGTCTCCTTCACGTCTCTCTCGTCGGGGGAGAAGGGGGAGCCCATGAGGAGTTCATACAGCGCCATATAACGCCTGGATGCCTCAACTCTGACGCTGTCAGGGAGGGGAGGTGGTTGACCATCACCATGATAATCTACGCTTTTCATATAGTTGCGTACGTAGTCCTTGTCGAGGCCCCTGGGGGATTTTCCCGCAGAGACCAGTGCCTCATAATCATCGGCGAACCAGTACCTGGAGGAGTCCGGTGTGTGGATTTCGTCAATAAGATGAAGGGTTCCCAGGGAATCGAGGCCGAACTCATATTTGGTGTCGGCCAGTATGAGGCCCTGCCGGGCGGCTCTTTGGGACCCGAGCGCGAAGAGCTTCAAGGCTGCACTGCACACTTCGTCGTAAACCTTCCGGGGGACGAGTCCCCGCGAGATTATCTCTTCTCGGCTGATGAGCTCATCGTGGGCTCCCACTTCTCCCTTTGTCGTGGGTGTCACCAGCGGTTCGGGAAGCGGCCTGTCTTTTTGGAGCCCTTCCGGGAGCAGGTGGCCGCAGTAGGACCGCTCATCGCGACTGTAGGCTGTGTAGATGGAGGTGGAGGAGTTGCCCGTGAGGTAGCCCCGGACAATAATTTCCACGGGCAGTGGTGTGAGCCTCTTTGCCAGGGTCGCGCACCCGTGGGGAAGGGAGATCATGTGGTGGGGAAGGATATGTTCCACCTGTTCCATCCACCAGGCGGCTATGGAGTTCAGGATCTGCCCCTTGAAGGGGACCGTGCCGACGACACGGTCGAAGACGCTCACCCGGTCGGAGACAACGAAGAGGAGTTTGTCATCACCGACCGCAAAGATGTCCCGCACTTTTCCCCGTGAGGTGAGGGGCCAGAGGGGACCGAGATCCGTGTAGACAGTATCTTTTTCTAACTGCTTCTCAATGAGATGCTCCATGGGAATCCTTTCACGTATTGAGCGCGCGCTCGATGATTTGATCCACGTGACGCAGGTGGTGTTCCACATCCATAGCCGTGGCAATCTCCTGCGGCGTGAGTTTTTCACGGATGAGGGGATCTTCTGTCAGGAGCTGGAAAAAAGTATCACTGCCGGATCGTGAGGCCATGGCACATCGCTGGACAGCCTCATAGGCTTTCTGCCTGGGGACCCCTTTTCTAATGACTTCCAGGAGAACTGATTCAGAGAGGACCAGCCCCCCGGTGAGATGGATGTGCTCTTCCATTCGATCTTCAAACACATCAAGTCCTGAGATTACTGTTGTCATTCGACGCAGCATGAACTGGGTCAGTGAGGTCGCATCGGGGGCGATTACCCGCTCCACGGAAGAGTGGCTGATGTCTCTTTCGTGCCACAGAGCCATGTTCTCCAGCGCCGGGGCCACATAGCCCCTCACGGTCCGGGCCAATCCCGTGATGTTCTCGCACAGAATAGGATTCCTCTTGTGAGGCATGGCGGAGGAGCCCTTCTGACCCTTTCCGAATGGCTCCGCTGCCTCATTGACCTCTGTCCGCTGCCAATGCCTGATGGTAATGGCCATTTTCTCGATTGTTCCTGCGGTAATGGCCAGGGCGGTAAAATACTCCGCGTGTCTGTCGCGCTGGACAACCTGCGTGGCCACTACTTCGGGAGTGAGTCCCAGTTGTTCGAGCGCCCGGGCTTCTATTTCCGGGGAGAGATTTCCATAGTTTCCCACAGCGCCTGCGATTTTCCCCACGGAGATAATTTTTTTAGCCTGGGCAAGGCGTGTAATATTTCGGCGCATCTCGGCATACCACAGTGCAAAGGTGAGCCCCAGACTCGTGGGCTCCGCGTGAATCCCGTGGGTTCTGCCAATCATGGCTGTTTTCCGGTGCTTGAGTGTCATTTCTCTGAGCGCCGAGGAGAGATTCTCGGCTTCCTGCAGAATGAGGGACATGGCATCGGTCAACAGGATCGCGAAGCTTGAATCCAGGATATCGGAGGAGGTGAGCCCCAGATGGAGCCAGCGTGCGGGCTCTCCTGCCTGCTCCTCCACGTGAGTGAGGAAGGCGATAACGTCGTGCCGGGTGATGGCCTCTATTTCGTCAATGCGACGGGGATCGATGGTCACCAGCGGTGCTACCGAATCGGCGGTTCCCACGGGCACGATCCCTCGCTCCTCCATGGCCCGGCAGGCTGCCAGTTCAACACGGAGCCACTGGTCGTAACGATTTTTAGGTGCCCATATTCGTTCCATTTCAGGGGTGAGATAGCGTTCGAGCATGACAATCTCCGTAGGCCCGGATCCCCGGGTTGAATGAGAGTGAGCGTGTGTCCCGACTTGCGGGCAATATACTGGATTTGGTCCGGTGCGCAAAGGAAAAGGCCCCAGGATGTGAAAAAGATTTTTCCACATCGGGTCCTGCCTCCATACCGGTGACTGAATACAACAAAAAGGAGTGCATTTGCCTAATTCCCCTGTTATGTTGGAAAGCGGGTAACCCACACTTGCCCGCTTCACAATGATACATTCTTTTTGTTAGCGCTAATTGCTGTTTGGGAGTGACCATGGAACTGGTACCGCAATCCTTTAACAATACCCTTTACTGTGCCTGGCCCCGGGGTGAGCTTACCCTGGAAAAGATAATTTTTATTATTACATCAATCAGCACACTGGAAAAGTCGTCGGGACGTCCCTTCGACCGCTTTATCGACCTTTCCCGGGTGACGGCCATCACCGCCACCGAGGAATCCATGGCGCCCGTAACGGAGCGTCGAAAAGATGAAATCGTGAGGTTGCCCGAGGTTCATGTGAGAATAGCGCTTTTTGCTTCGAATCCGGTTAATTACTCGTTGGCCCGTATTTATGAGCGGATGATGTCTTCTCCCGGAGTGCTGGTCATGGTCTTCAGCCGAAGAGAGGACGCCGCCCACTGGCTGGAGGTCAGCCCGGAGCAAATATCCCCCCCTTGAAAAACACTCCCCGGGCTGGTTGAGAACCTGACTCGCTTATGATCTGTGGCGTTGTTTTTCGCAACAACCGAAATGATACAATGGGCTGTTGACCCCAACAGTTGAAGCAGTGTTTGCCATACGGGAGATCTCGACCGACCGGTACAGGGGGAAATTGCTTTAAAACCTGCTGGCTTTTTGGTAGGTTTCCAAATGAAAATTGAGGAAATCTCCCGAATTTTACTCTCCAGATGTCGGCGCTGGGGGCAATATTCAGGAAAATAGTGGAAAATTATTACTGTTATCATCGGGTTTTGACGAATTTCATGGTGGCCGGACGGCGTCCGTGAAACTTTTTTACTTTTTATCACTGAGTCTCGAATAAAGCGGGGCCCAAGCCGTCAAGCAGGATGTTGAGTGAAAGATTATCATTCAATGAAAGATGCTGAACTCATCGGTGCTGCAGCCGAAGGAGATGAAACTGCATTCCAGCATCTGGTGAAACGCCATCGTAGCTGGGCGTTTGGTTTTGTTCTGAAGACGGTGCGCGACCCAGAGGCCGCCGGTGATATTCTCCAAGAGGCCTTCGTCCGTGTCTTCAAAAACCTCGCCAAGTTCCGTATGGAGAGTTCTTTCAACACATGGTTCCACCGGATTCTCTACAATCTCTGCATTGACTACTGGCGGAGATCAGGTCGAAGAATCCACATGGAATACGACGATAGTCTGGCCTTTGACGGCAAAGGTGTCGGGACTGCCGGTGGGTATGATGCCACGAGTCCCGAACGGAACAATCGTCGAAAAGAGGTGGTCGGAATTTTGGAGCAGGCCCTCGACAGCCTGAGCCTCGAACACCGGACCGCCATTTTGCTTCGGGAAGTGGAGGGTCTCTCCTACGAAGAGATCGCCGACATCATAGATTGTCCCAAAGGGACGGTGATGTCGAGACTCCACCATGCCCGCAAGAAAATTGTTTCCTTTATGAAACGCTATGGTTACGTTTCATCGGAGATTTAACATGGATGCAACCACAAAGACCACGATTGAAGAATCCATCTCGCCCTGGCTGGACGGTGAATTGAGTTCCGGGGACCGTGCTGCCTTTGAGGCCGCATTGTCAAATGATCCCGCACTCAGCGCCATGGCCGAGGAATTCAAGGCCAGCACCAGGGCTTTTGCGGTGTATCGTTCCCAGAAGATTGAAGAGCCTCCCTTTGAGGAGTTCTGGAATGAATTATCGGCAAAACTGGTGACGCCTGCGGTACCACAACCCGTCTCCGATACAGGGAGTCTCCTGAAGCTAATCCTGGATGCCCGGAAGCCATCACTCTGGGAGCGTCTGGCCTCGGGGGTTTTCCCCGCTCTTGTCGGTGCGGCAGCGGCTCTGGCGGTTGTGTTCTTTGCCACGGGGAGAGCTTCCCGGCACGAGGCTGACTCTTCGGTGCGCAAGGATGCAATGCAGGAGACCAGGGCCATGACGCCCCCGTTAAACTCCTTGCTGGTGAAGCATCCCGGGGAACCAAAGACTACTGTAAACGTGGCCACCAAGCCCGAAATCGCGCCGGGGAAAATCATCCCCAATCCCGATGTCGCCAATATTGTTGCTGAAGCGGATTCCTGTATCATCGAGAGCATGAACGCCGAGGATGATGCGATCACCACTGTTTTTAAAATAGCCGATACTGATGGTTCCATGATTACTGTTATCTGGGTCCCCATTGAGGACGAGGGAACATCCATCTGACCAGTTTATCGACGCACAACTTTGTTGTTCCACCTTTCACGTCCCCTGGGACCTGATGGGAGATTGTTATGAAAATCACCATGCTGTCTGTTTTAATTACTGTGTTTTCAATCATTCATGTGCCCGGTGCTGCGGCAGGGAAGCCCCAGGCGGGTGTCAAATGCAGGGCATACTCCATTGTTGCCACAGAGAAAAAAGGAAAGCTCCCCACGGATTTGATGCAGTTCAAGCATATTTTCAAGGACATGCCATTCAAAATGTTCGGGTCCTTTCGGCTCAATACCCAGACCAGCATGGTGCTTGGTTCAAAAAGCTCTGTTGCCCGTTTGTCCAGCAAGCTCTCTCTCCACGTGCAGTTGCTTGATCGAATTCTCTCCAGCCGTGATAAACGGCGCTTCAGGCTCCAACTCCAGATCAAGAGGAAGAACCCGAAGAACAAAAAGAAACTCGTGACCGTATACAGCATGGTCATGAAACTCAGCAGTGAAAAACCAATGTTCATCGCAGGCCCCAAAGAGGGTGGTGGCACGCTTGTTGTCGGCCTCGTCTGCAAATAGCTACAGGCATTGTCTTTTTTTATCCCGAAGACCAGAGCAAAAAAAGCGATCCTCCTTGTCACACTGGGGATCTTAGGGGCCGGTGCGTTTGGGGCATGGTATTTTCCCCGGAAAATTCACGCCATGGTCATTCAGCGGATCCATGCGGTCGCCAAGGCCCGTGGTGTCACCATCGAGACCATGGATCTGAATATGGGCTGGTCCAGGCTCACTATCACCGGGCTCCGGTTTCGCGGGGCCGGGTATACGGGAAGGGCCCAGAATGTGGTTGTTACTTCCTGGAAAATTAAAAGCTTTTTCCC
>JAHJLU010000327.1 GCA_018821745.1 Myxococcota bacterium
CGCAGCAGAACTGAGAACCGCAGGTTATGGAGTGGAGCTGGTGACCGCCCGAGACCGGTACGGGGACATTGGACATGTGATTGGTGAGGTCGTTGTCTCCAAGGGCACCCCAGGTTCCAAGACCCCAGCACCAAACGTCCCCACCGGTTCCCCGGGCGCAGACATGAAAATCGCCCGTTGCCACTTCATTGAAGGTGATGTCGGAAGGCGCGTCGATTGCGGTCGGGACATGGGCATCGGAAAAGGAGCCGTTCCCAATCTGGCCACTATTGCCAACTCCCCAGCACCACACGTCTCCGTCGTTGTCCACGGCACAGGCGAAAGCGTTGGAGACGGAGATCCGCGTGAAGGTGAGCCCGGGAGGCATGGCAACCGCCACAGGGACCAGAGATAGGTTCCCCGGACCGTAGGTGCCATCACCCAGTTGGCCATATTCCCCCGAACCCCAACACCAGGCCTCTCCGAAATTATCCAGCGCACAGGAAAAATGGAACCCCGTACTGATAGCCACCGCACTCCGGCACTCCGACTCGTCGAAAGTACAACCTGCATTACACAACAGCTCCCCGCCCCAGAATCCCCGGGAGAGGCAGGTGGCTCCTCCCAGCTCGGTCCCGTCGCAGGTTTCGCCCCCGGCGCTCTGGATCAGGCCGTCCCCGCACATACCGAAAGAGGCACAGTCGGATTCGTCAACTTTACACGCATTGTCACAGGCGAGCACTCCGTCATACCATCCCCGTGATTCGCAGGACTCCCCGCCCAGGTTGGCGCTGTCGCATTCCTCACCCGCCGGAGACTGGATAATGGAGTCACCGCATAATCCATGGAGGGCGCAGTCCGTCACATCGTACCGACAGTTGTCATTGCAGGCGATGGCCCCCCCGTAGTACCCGAGGCTCAGACAGTCATCCTCCCCGAGCTCGCCCCCGTCGCAGGTCTCGCCATGGGCCGTCTGCAGCAGACCGTCCCCGCATCTCCCCTGGGGTTCGCACCCCGTGACGTCGAAGATGCATTCCGTGTCGCACGAGAGGGTCCCGCCGTAATAGCCCAGAGAGAGACATGTGGCCCCTCCGAGGCTGTTGCCATCACACTCCTCTGATGTCCCCACCTCAATCTCGCCGTTGCCGCATTCCCCCTGGGCCTGACACCCTGATACATCGAAGGCGCAATCACTGTCACACAGGAGTGTCCCGCCGTGATAGCCAAGACCGGTGCAGCTCTGGTCTCCCAGATTTGCGCCATCGCAATCCTCCCCCACATCGACCACCGCGTCACCACAAAAGTCTCCCCCTCCCGTGGATTCATCACAGCCAAGGAGGAAAACAAAACACGCAAAGAAGAAATATTTCATGGAGCACCTTTTAACTTCACAAGGAGAATAGCCCTGGGCAACGGAATATTTACGTAAGGTTGCCTCCCGGTTTTTGCAGTGATGGGAATTGTACCCCACAAATTCACTGGCTGCAATGACCATAGACTGTGAATAGTTTGACCGGGAGGCATTTTCAGGTAAGGTGTTTTCATGGAAAAGAACGTTATCCTCGTGATATTGGTCTTCAGTTTTAGTGCATGTTCCGGAAAAACAACGCAGAATCGGGATGTGGGCCCCGTAAAAGTCCACCCCTCAACCGAAAAGAGCATTCCCGCTGCACAGCAGCAAGGAAAGCAGACCCCTGCCCTGATCCAGGCCGGATGCACGGGGTTCCCCATGGGGGAAATTAAAAACTACAATCATCGCATACGGTTGATTACCAATAAAGAGGGGTTTGTGCGGGTTCGCAAGACACCCGTCTGGAGCAGCGCCGATACGAGCAATGTGATCGGGACACTGAAAAGCGGTGCAGTCATCGCCGCCTGGGGGCCCGTCAAGAACAGGCCGTCCCAGGGCATCGGGTATATCGTCCCGCTGGTTGATACTCAAGGGAAAACCTGTCGCGGATACATCAGCCAGACCATGGTTCAATCGGTGATTTGTAACCACTTCAAGACCGAACACCTGTTTAAAGCCTTTCCTCAGGCTCTCGACACCATCCCGGGGCCCTGCCCCCAATAACAATAGGGCATTGCTTCCGAAAGTGAAGGAAAACACCTCTGCCCCGTGGCACCACGCTCCCATGGGGCATGCGTATTGACAGAAATAACACAGGGCTGGTTTGGGCTTGGGGTGGTGTTTGAAATATGGTAAGTGATGTTGAGGGGAAGCGGGTTTTTGGGCTGGTGCTCCCCGGAAAGAGTTGGTCATGAAAGTATTGTTATTGGCAGTCCCGTTTCTGGTCTTTGTTTCGTGCCGCAAGTCAAATGAGACCAAGACGTTCACCCTCAGCGAGTCGGATCCCATCATTGCCGTGACCTCCC
>JAHJLU010000328.1 GCA_018821745.1 Myxococcota bacterium
CATGGGTTCACAATAGTCCACACACTCGGCAACGGTATCAAAGTCGTTGGTGCCACACTCTTCGTCGGTATCGCAGGTCATGGTGCACACTTCAGTGGGGGTGTAGTTTACGTTATTGACGTTATTGACGTTGTTCACGTTATTGACATTATTTGTGTTGTTGGAGTCGTCGTCGTCACAGGCGACGAACACAAAGGAAAGAAGGATGGCGATAAGTGCGAGGGATTTAAACATGGTGATTCTCCTTAAGCAGAACTGGTTAATATGTTGATGGTTTTGCCATGCAATAGTCGAGCGTAATATAGTGAAGAGGCCGGGGAATTCAAGGAGATAATGAAAAAAAATGCTGTGGGGAACGCTGTGTCCGCAATTGTCATTGCCATTTCTCTTCCTTTTTCCCATAGTGGAGTTGACCTGATACATCGCAAGCAGAAGGAGTATCCATGAACTACAATGACGATCCCGTGTTGAAATATGGCGGGCCCCGGGGATCAACCTTCCCGCTGGCCCATCCCATGCTCGAAGAGAAGACAGGCAGGCGGATCACATGGATATTCACTGCGGTTCTTATGGTCCCGATCCTGCTGGTTGCCCTGTACCCGGTGTACAAAGAGTTCAGGAAGGACCAGCAGCAGAAAGCACAACGGGCCCGGGAGAAATCGGCGAGGGAACGCAGGGATGCTGCCCTCTGCGGTGTATATCCCGTTCCCTTCTTTACCTACACCGGTAAGACTTCTCTGCGCTTTATCAACAACGAGAACATGGGAGACCTCTTTCCCATACCCGCGAGCCAGTATTTTCGCGTGCGGGATTTGCCCAGGGAGAGGAGCCATTCGGGTCAGCGCAGGTATCAATGCATTGGGAGCACTCCCGTCCTGTTGAGTCTGGACAACCCGAGCAAAAGCCGGGAGCAGAGCAGGATCAGGGATGGCCTCTCCATGGCATACCCGGGACTCATCTCGATTGATACTCACCTGAAGCAGGTCTGCAAGGATTATGTCTCCGCGCCCCTCAACTCGAGAGCTGCCCCCCTGGTGCTGAATATCATTAACAACGACTTTTCAGCCCTGGACCTGTCGTGTCTGAGCAAACTCAAGAGCAGTGCCATTTATCTGCGGATTGCGGGAAAAATAAACGACAGCCTGTTGAAGCGCCTGGCCCGCAATACAAAGCTGCGCGGACTCTTTGTCCCCTGCTACGGAAACGGAGGCGCGGTCATCACCGATGAGGGAGTCCAATCACTCACGGCCCTCACTCGACTGAAAATTCTGGATCTCAGCGCGAGCCGTATCACACAGAAGGGGCTCTCCATCCTGAGCACTCTCCCGGAGCTTGAGGAGCTGCGGCTTGATGATGTGCCGCTTTCGGCTGCGGGAGTGATTATCCTGGCCGGATTTCCGGCTCTCAAGCGGCTCTCCCTGAGGGGTACCGGACTTGCGTCGGCAGACTTCAAGGGGCTGGCTGAGATGAAAGGACTTGAGGGGTTGATTCTCCGTTGCAGCAGCTCCCGGGGCTGCCCCCTGGACGCGGGTGCATTTTCCCATCTCATAGCACTGCCCCGCCTTTCAGAGATCCAGGTGGGCCACTATGTCGCCGTTGACGATGATGCGCTCTCGTACATTAGTAAAATCAGAGGGCTGCGGCGACTTGCCATCCATGATGCCACCAAAATAACCGTGACCGGTTTGAAAAAGCTCCTGGCGCTCCCCTCCCTTGAGAGTCTTTCACTCACCCACTCCAACCTTGACGACGAAATCTTCTCGGTGCTCAAGCAGATGCCCAGATTGAGGGCGCTCCGAATTGGAGGGCTCCGGGTGACCGAGAAATACTGGGATGACTTTGCGTCAATGAAGAATATGGAGATTCTCAAGATCCAGTCAGCCAGCTTTTCCGATCTCCACATGGAGCAGGTGGCAAAGCTTAAAAAGCTCAGAGTGTTCTTCGCAAACGGGAACCTCATCACAAAACAGGGGATGGATCTGCTCAGGCAGGATCTGCCCCGAGTAAATGCGAAGAGGTCTTGGGATTTTGACTGACGGGAACAGCGGTCCCATAAATAGAAGGAGCAACGCCATGATTGGAATCTGTCTGGAAGTCTCTACCTCCTGCACCAACTGTAAGTCCAAGATCCACCTCAATGCGCTGGTTTCAAAGGTTTGGTGCCACGCCTGCGGTGCAAATCTTGAGCTTACCTCCCATGACTGGATGTCGGTCATTGGTGATCCCATCAAGGAGGCCCCCAATGGGAAGGAGGGAGAGGGATCTCATACCTCCTGCTTTGCGGCCAATTACAACTTCTCCATTATGGCGGGACGGCAGGCCCCACGCTTTGGAGACACGAAAACTCCCATGGATATGGATCAGGCTGAAGAGGCCGCCCGCCTGGGGTATATGGTCAACCCAGAGACGGGATCCCGGTGGTCCGTTCGCAGGGTGCCCGAAGCGTTCAGTGACCTGCTTGAGGGTGTGAAATTCCTGCTCTGCGAGGATCCCGCCATGCTCTCCAGACCGGGGGGGGAGAAGTTTTCCCTGCAGAAGGCCGAACCCCAGGCTTACACCTGCCCGCAATGCGCAGGCTCGCTCACGGTGGACGGGACGACCCGCAATGTGGAGTGCAATTACTGCAACAACGTCAGTTTTCTCTCGGACGAGATCTGGTTGCGCCTCCACCCGGTGGAGACTTTGAGCCGCTGGTACCTGTGGTACGATGAGAAGGAGAGGGTCTATGACTGGGACGATGCTCAAAGTGTGGCGGTTGAAAAATCCGGGGTCATCTATATGGC
>JAHJLU010000028.1 GCA_018821745.1 Myxococcota bacterium
ATCGAGAGACTGGGAGGCGAGCACTTTCCCTTTGTCGTTGATGACCACCATCCCGGCCACATCACCGCTCTCGCTGGGACAGAAGGATCCGAGCTTGGGCACTTTTATGGGGGGAGTCTTGAGAATATCCAAGTAAATGTTCCCCAGATTTTTCAACCGTTCATCAAGCACTTTCCGGTTAAAAGTCATGGTAATGGCCTCAGGCAGCCGCAAAAGGACCAGCTGCTCGAGCATCTCGTCGTTGCCAAGGGAGGCCGCATAGGTCCCCAGGGAATCAAAAACACCATCAAGGTGAGAGGCGATGGAGGAGACAGGGAACTCGAAACTGATGGTCAGTTTTCCCTGCTCAAGCCCTTCACTGATCATGGCCCACTTCTCATTGGACATCTCGGAGAGGGGTTCATTTCCGAAAATCTCTTCATACTTCACGGGATAGCTGGCACGCTCTTTGGCGTCAACGCTGATGACACCCTTCTTCATGCTCAGATTCAAGGCTCCAGTCCATACACCCAGGGCTACCTCAATGGCCTCGCTCCACTGTAATACCGATTCGAACTGGTCCCGTGGAAAGAGCGGCAGGATATGCTCAAGAGCCTCCATCCGCCTGGAGGAGAGGGCCGAGTCGAAAAGGGAGTCGGGGGGCACAACGCCGGATTTCTCGGTGATGATCGACACAATGCGCTCGCGGGCTTCTTCAATGCTCTGCCAGCTTCTTCTGGTGTCGATCAGGCGCCGCAGCTGGGCACCCGGAATGGATTTCAAAAGATCTTTATTATTGGTAGCCAGCTCTGACAGGGGAATCCCCGCCTCGAGAAAATTCAGTAGCTTTTCGGAATTTTCACGGGCCAGGATCTTGGAATCGAGGGCGTTGGTTCGTTTAATGTACTCGATGAGGCGCACGGTTTTTCTCCTGCCATTACCCGTATAAGGTCCGCACTTCGCGGAAAAAGCTCTGATTTGCTTTTACCTTTGAGGGGTGATTATGAATAGACGGTATACAGAGAACCCATGGGAAGACACGGTTGAGTCCTCTCTGCAAATTCGATTACAGGCGTTCAATGCATATATAGCTCAGAATAGTGTACTATTTCAACACTTTTTTAGTTTTTTTTCAGGTGGCACCCTGGACGTTCACAAAAGAGGCTGTGGAAGAGCCAGCGCCCTGATAACGTGTGCAGCAAGTGCTGCCCCGAAAGCCACGGTCACCTGTGCGAGCGAACCATTGACTGCGCTGCCCCCGGCCGACCCCACAGGGTGCTCAATACTGTACACTGCAACAATCCCCATGGGACCAATCTCGGGGAAATCGTATTTCCGCTTCAAAATCTTCCGAAGATCTCGCGCCATGGGGCAGATACTCGTGTGGGCGAGATCGGCACTCCTGATTTGTGTGGGATCCAGCCTCGCCGCAGCCCCCATGGAGGAAATGACAGGGACGCCGCGCTTTCTCAGAAAAGCGAGCAGGGACGCCTTGGCTGTAATGTGGTCAATGGCCTCCACCACAAAATCGAAGTGCATTCCCAGCGCTTCAAACCGCTCGGCGTCCATAAACCCATGGTGGGAGACAACCTCTCCCCCTACATCCAACTGATTGAGCCGGACAGCCAGCGCGGTGGCCTTGGACTGGCCCACAGTGGCGGGGAATGCCTGAATCTGCCTGTTGATGTTGCTCACGTCCACGTGGTCAAAATCCATGATGTGGAGCTCACCCACTCCCGTGCGAGCCAGGATTTCAGCGGCCCAGGAGCCAACTCCCCCAAGCCCGACAACTGCGATTTTGCTTTTGTGAAGACGCTCTACGCCACCACTGCCCAATATGAGCGCCGAGCGTTCGGCCCCTGGGGGGAGCAAAAACTCCTGACTTTCTGAAAAACGGGGAAGAAGGGGGCGAGCCACGGTGTTTTTGACCCCTAATTAAGCCAGGTGACGGCCGCATCAGGCTCCACGTGCCCGGGATAAAACACCACGCCGCCGAAGGTGGTGTGGCCGAAAAGCACTTCACCACTCTCGAGGTTAATTTTGTATGGTTTCCCAACCTGTCCCACATGGAATCGGTTGAGAAGCCGCAGGAAAAAGACCCGTGGCCTGAGCGCCGCATTGCTCAGGAAGTCCAGATCCCCTCCACTATAATAGGAGAGAACCAGATACTGGGGCACCGTGGCGCTGAATCGATACAGGAACCGATCATTCTGTGCGACGCACCGCAGTTTGAGCCAGGTAACCACACGGGTGAGAACCGTGGGGGAGAGTCTGTTTCTGGTAAACTGGGTGAAAAATGTGGAACAGAAACGGGACCTCGTTCCCGTTGCGTCCTTCCGCATGAGCGCCATCGCAGCATTTCCCGCGACATTGACGCTGCCGGACTGGAGCAGTTTTCGGAGCAATGACCGGGTACCGGAGAGCTGTCCGAGAGCCCAGGTGGCGTTGACCGCAACATTCTCCGTGAGCGTCTGAGCCATGGCAAAGAGGCGTTTGGTGCTGGCAGTATCTTTGAGTCGCCCAAGGGAAAAGGCCGCGGCACCACGGACAGAGGCGCTCTGATGCAGCAGTGCTTTTCTCAGAATTGGCAAAGATTTAGGGTGATTCGCCATGACAGGGAGGAACCCTGCCAGCGCCTCCCATTTTTTGTCCTTGACCAGCTCCTTGTGGAAGTCCATGGCCCTGGGCCACCAGATAGATCGATAACTGCCCCGGGGGTGCCAGGCGAGGGAGAACATGGCCGCGTTGCTGTATGCCTTGTCTTTGGCCTTGATGTATCGTTTCAGGACCCCTTCCAGGGGGGCCATGGATTTGTGCTGCCACGACCAGTTCCTGATGCTGAAGAAGTAGGGCGCGAAATAGAGCACGGCCTCTTCCCCCGCACTCTCCAGTGCAGCAGCGTGGAGCATCCTTCCGGAGGTGGGATGGGCGCCAAAGGCGAGGGAGGCCAGCGCCTCCTCCCGTAGCCACAAGTTGGGAGAGAGGACATAGGAGGCAACCATTTTTATGGATTTATCGTCGGTAATTTTCCCGAGGATGCTCAGAAACAGGCGCTCCCAGCCAGGGGAACCGATATACTCCGTCATGAGATCCTGTATGGGCTTGGACAGAAACGCACCGAAAAACCGATTCTTTTGGTTTCTCATTGCTTTGAGCATAAGCAGCTTGGTCTCTTCCTCACCAAGAAGTGCGAGCCACCGCGGATCTTTGATGGTGCCCGGACAACGGGCGAGCACTTTCCAGTAGTGCCCCATGGAGGCGTTACTTGCAACGACCCGCTGATAGACGTTGAAGAGCCTGTGACAGATGCCCGTCTGTCTGGACCGCGGGAAATATCGCATGGTCTTTCCGATATACTGCACATAGGTGGAAAAACTGACTCGGCTGAGGATCGCAGCCTGATAAAGAGCCTTTTCCACGGCCAGGGACGGCACGTTGAGCAAAACCGAAGCGGCAGACTGTGCCAGTCGGGCGTTTGACAGGAGCGGCACGAGCTCCAGGGGGTTTTTCATGGCGACAGCGTTGAGGATGGGCGTAATCTCGTGGAGCGAGATCTCGTAGTTGCCGACGTTCCTGACAAGAAACCGATGGCCCTGTTGATTCATCGAGAATGCCAGACCCGTGAGTGCGCTCTGAATCCATGCCTTCTGATCCAGATTGGGCAGCAGAAACATCAACTGCCGTACCGCCTTCTTCCTGCCGGTGGCACCCCAAGCGGTGAGGAAGTCGTGCTGGGAGGCTTCGATGGTGAGGGCTTCCTTCTCCAGTGAGTCAGGGGTTTTGTACGCCCGGTAGAGCAACATTCCCAGCTTCTGTTTCCGAAAATTCGTGATGCTGTTGGCGAAATAGGACTTGGAATAGCCAGGACGCGAAGGGAGCTGGAAGAGCGGATCATCGGTCAGGTATGGTTTATCGACCGACAAAAATGTGGCACAAAAGAGCAGGATTACGGTCAAATCTCATTCTCCTCCGAAAAACTTGCTGAACCAGCTCTTTTTGGCGTCTGCGCCCGGGGCAGCCGTAGGAGGCGCCGCGGGGGGCGCAACGGGAGGTGCCGCGGGAGGTGCCGCAGGTGGGGCAGCCGA
>JAHJLU010000329.1 GCA_018821745.1 Myxococcota bacterium
CACTTTGGTTTCAGGTTTGGATGGAGGACCGGAGGAGGCACCTTTGGGTGACACCGCTGCAGGCTCTTTTGGGGGGAGCGGTTTATCCCAGGGAAGTTTCATCCCCTCCATGGGAGTAAAGACGATTTTGCCAAAATGGTACACCATGGTAACGGTCCCCTTCACCATGGTAACTTTCTGAATCTGCCGTTTTTCATCATCGAAACCATTGACAATATAGACTTTTCCATCATGGTCGAGGCGATTCCGTTTGATAGCGCCACTATAATGGACAAGCGCCTGCAGAACACAGGGGTATTTGGCCTGATGCTCTGCTACAACAGCAAATGGGGGTTCCGTGGATTTTTTTCGATGTCGACGCTTTTTCACTACGGGAGCTTTAACCACCGCGCGATCAACAAAGCACTCAACAATGCGCTGGAGTGACCCACCCGAGCCCATGTATTGCCAGACAGACTCACCTTTGGAGTATTTATATTTTCCAGACACTTCGGAGGCGAGCTCACCGTTGGCGAAGGTCTCCAGTTTGAAATCAGCCTGCACTTTTTTTACTTCATCATAAAAGTCCAGAACTCCCGGAAGCGATTTCCACTTGGACGCAGGGACCGCGTCATCTTTCTGATTCGCTGAATTGGTTGGCTTTTCATTTTTAAACAGCGCACAAGCGCTCAACATAGCTACTGAAATACACACAATGAGCAGAAACGATCGCTTCATGGCAGCCTCCGGGACGAATAATACCAAATTAGGGACCATTTGCAAAATCAATACGCTATTTTCCGCACTTCCCCGGAAAAGGCCAAAATTTTGCGCACCGATCAAAGGGGTGGCAATATGGATTTCGCTCAGGGACAAACAGGCCCCTGCGGAAAGGATTCCCATGCAACAACAGCTCGCCTATCAGCAGGAAGAAAATTCGGTAACTCCCTGGGAAAATCTTTATCTCGATTTTCACAAGGCCATTTACAAGCGCCTGCGACGCCGAGGGGAAGAGTATATGATGCCCCCCATTACCCGAATCACCGATCTGGACAGCCTTGACACCATCCTGGAAGCACTCCTCGAAGGTCGTTCGCTGGCCACTCTCCACTCCCTGCTCCGTGTGGCGTCGCCCACAGCCTGAACCATTTTCATTCCCATGAAAAAAGGCTTAAAAACCGCTCCCGAAAGTGTTACTCTACATACACTCCGAGGCAGATACGGCGTAGGTTATCCACTGTTGGTGGCCTGAAGTACGGCCTGACCTTGGAATCGCTTTCAGGAGGTCTTGCATGGGTTTCAAAGTTCTCATCGCCGAAGATGACCGTCACACGCGGACCATTCTCGAACATATCTTCACAAAAGATCCCGCCTTCAAAGAAATGGATATCGAGCTTCTCCTCGCTGCGGACGGTGAGCAGGCCCTGCGCCACTTCAGAACCCATGATCCGGATTTGATCATCTCTGATCTGCTCATGCCCAAAATGGATGGCTTCGCTTTTTGCAGGGCAGTGAGGGAATCTCCCCGCGGCAAAGACAAGCCCCTTATCATCACAAGCGCAATCTACAAAGAGACGGCGCTCCTCAACCGACTCAGAGAAGAGCTTCAGGTCACCTTCTTCCCCAAACCCTTTCAAGTCAGGGAATTCACCAACGAGGTCCTGAACCTCATCAATAAGCCTGCCTCCATTGAAGAGGTGGAGTTTACCCGCGACCGCATCACCATGAGCGGCCCCTTCAGGGGACCCCTGGCCGACAAATCTCTCCCCTCCATCCTGCTGGATATCCAGAAAATCGAAGGCACCGGTGTGCTGAATCTGGAGCGGGGAAAAATGACAAAGGATATTTATTTCCAGTTTGGACGCCCCATCGGCGCGGAATCCAATATCCGGCATGAGAATCTGGGAAACTACCTGGTCAGCAAAAACATCCTCACGGAGAACCAGCACCAGACCCTCCTGCTTGAAGCCAAGGAGAAGCGCGTCTCTTTTCTCAAAGCGCTGCTTGACTCAAAACAATTTAATGACGAGCTGGTGTTGAAATACCATTCCTCCCTCGTAAAGGTCCGAATTGTGAACTCCTTTCGGTGGCACGACGGGACCTACGCCTTCGTCCCGGGTGATAACTTCTCCGATCGCATCACCAAAGCCCCCGTAGACCCGGTAGCCCTTGTGTTTGCCGGTCTCAAGCGCATCTCAGATCTCGATGAGATAGCCCAGCGTCTTGAAGATAAAATCCTCTCTATCATTGAGGTGACCCCGCAGGGGAAATCTCTCCACCCCGAATTTGCCCGCATCTTCGGGGAGACTGTCTCCTCTCAAATTCAGTCTGGCGTGACCACCATGGGAGAACTGCTGGGCAAGGGCATTGAACCTGTCCTTGTCTACACCCACATTTACGTCATGGCCGAGACCCTGATGATAAAACTCCACAAGACGGATTCCACCCAGAGCACGGCCTCGTATATCCAGATGGCGGAAGACCCGCTGAATCTGTCCAACCTGAAGAAGGCCGCCACCTCCTCGGTGGAGCCGGAGGACGAAATTTCCATCGTCGTCAATGTCCCGGCGCCCCCTACCAACAGCCTGGACGGTGGCCTCATCCTGGATCTCCCCATGGAGGTAGAAGGCGCCGAGGGCGACGATCGCGCCAAAAAAGTAAGAGATTTCTATATTGAGGTGCACGAGAAAGACTATTTCGAGCTCCTCGGAGTCTCCCCGGACGCCGCACCTGGCCTCATTGAGAGCGCGTATCAACGACTGTCCGAAGAGTACAGCTTTGCCCGTTTCACCGACGTAGACATGGGCCCTGACCACTTTAAACTCGAAGAAATCAACGAGTTTCTGAAGATCGCACGGCGAACCCTCATGGATCCCGAGCTAAAACAGGATTACATGGAGAAATCCCAAAAGGTGAAGGAGAGCGGCGAAGCCTCCCTTGATGCGGAAGTGCTCGCCCGAAGAGGTCAGGAACACCTCAAACTGGGGAATGTGGCCGAAGCACAAAAACTGCTCGAAAACGCAGTGAATTTAAAACCCGAGATCGGTGACTATCACGCATTTTATGCCAAGGCGCTCTATCAATCGGGAGAACCCAAGGAACGGTACCTGCGCAGCCTCCATTCTGCCATTGACCTCGCCCCCGATTCCCTGAGCGTCAACCTCATTGCCGGTGAAATCAACAATGGCATCGGCATGAGCGATGAGGCCATCGGGTTCTATGAGAAGGTCCTGGACTTCCAGCCCGAACATGAACCTGCCTTTGAAATGCTTGAGCAGATCCATAAGGAACGAGGCGATTGGCGCGTCCTGGAGCGCCTGCACCGCAAGTTGATCCACCTGTGCGGAAACCGTCGCCCCGCGCGCACTATCGCGCTGGCCAAATCTCTGGCTGTGCTCTATGAAAAGCATCTTCAGGACTACGAGAAGGCGAAGGCAGCGTGGGAGATAGTACTCTCCGTCATGCCCCATGACAGCGAGGCACGGATGGCCCTTGACCGGATCAAAGAGAATCTTTCGTCGGTCGCCCTTACCCCCGAGGAGAGCCTCCAGCGGATCAGGGAACAAATCACCACATCCCCCTTCCTGCCCGAGCTTTATGAGGCCGGTTTCAACACAATCATCGACGCCCGGCCGGATCTGGCCTACATGTTCGCCTCCTGCCTGAAGGCCCTGGGGTCCACCAATGAGCAGGCCCTGGCTTACTTCGCCCGCCACACTCCACACTTCCTTGCGAGAGCATGGAAGCCTATTGACGGGGACATCTGGCAGGGCATAACCGACAGCAATGATTTGGAATCCGTCGGGAAAATTTTTGAGGTACTGTGCCTCAGCATCCCGGAACCAAGCATATTCTCAATGCAGGAGATTCTTGAGAATCCTGTGGAGCCCGGGGATCTTCCAGAGCAATGGAACCGGGTGCTCAATTATCTTGCTTACGAGCTCTCCATTCCCGTCCCGCAGGTATGCTTCTCGAACCACCTCTCAAAGCCGTCATTGACTGTCAAGAACGGGGCTTTTGTTATTTCAGCCCCGGTTGCCATGGCCCATGAAGATAACGGTCAAAAAATTGCCGCCCTGCTGACCCCGCTGGCAGCAGCCTACTGGACCGGCCGTGCGCTCCCCCTCGTTGTCCCGCCGGAACAATTGCTGTTACTGCTGAAAGCGGTTTTGGAATTCATCGCGCCCAAGGGAGTGGCCGATGCTCAGGTGCAGGCACTCAAACAGAAGATCGATTTGGGCGGAGGCGGACTCAAAGCCCATCTCGCAAAAATTTTCAATGACATCTCAGCCCAGCGGGGCAATATCAATGTCACCCAGTGGTCTCGGGGGGTTCACCGCTCGTGCAATAATCTCGCCCTGCTCCTGTCCCAGAATCTCCCCCTGGTCTTCAGCCCGTTGAATCAGGACGAGCAGTCATCCCTGCTCATATATGCTGTATCGGATCGTTGCCTCACTGCCCGGCGGAACCTGGGCCTCTCCATTGACGTCTGAGCATTCCCCATCTGTGTTATTTCAGGGTTTATATGGTGG